>JAQWQF010000025.1 GCA_029244935.1 Methylophilaceae bacterium
TAATTATGAAAATTAATTTTATTGGAGGAGGTAATATGACTCAAGCTATTATTAACGGCTTGATTAATAATGGCTCTAAAAAAAATGATATTCATGTAATAGAGACTGACCCATCGCAAAGATCAAAAATACATTCAGAGATGGATATCACTTCAAGTGATACCTTTGATATGGCTGAAGACTCAATTGTTATTCTAGCTGTAAAGCCAAATCAAATTCAATCTGTATGTGGCAGTATAAAATCATATCTTAATAACCATCTGATAATCTCCATAGCTGCCGGAGTAAGGATCCAAAAACTATCTGAATGGCTAGGCGGTTATAACAACATAATTAGAGCTATGCCAAATATTGGAGCAAAAATACAAGAAGGTATTACTGCATTATATGCTGATGATAAGGTCTCTAGTAAAAATAAAGATGCTGCTACCGATATTTTAATGGCAATTGGTAAAATAATGTGGATAAATAATGAAGAAAAAATGGATGCAGTAACAGCATTATCTGGCAGCGGTCCTGCTTATGTATTTATGTTTATTAGTGCATTAATTGAAGCTGGGCAAAAAATAGGTCTTACTGAAGAAGAAGCTCAACAATTAACATTCTCAACTCTTCATGGATCTACCTTATTATCTGAGAATAATCTTGGAGATCTAAATAACCTAATCGATAGTGTCACCTCAAAAGGTGGGACAACTGAGCAAGGTCTTAAAATATTAAATGACAATAATTTCAAAAAAATTATTCATCAAGCTACTGAGGGTGCATTCAGTCGAGCTAAAGAAATTGGTAGTAAATAATAATTAATGAGTAAAAATATTATTGTAGGTCTATCTGGTGGAGTTGATTCAGCCGTAACGGCCTGGCTTCTTAAAGAGCAGGGATTCAATGTTACTGGTTTGTTTATGAAAAACTGGGAAGATGATGATGATGATGAATACTGCTCAAGCAGGCAAGATCTAATTGATTCAGTTTCTGTTGCTGAAAAAATTGGTATTGATATCCAAGTTGTTAACTTTGCTCAGGAGTACAAAGAGAAAGTATTCTCACTTTTTATTGATGGTATAGAAAAAGGTATTACTCCAAACCCTGACATTCTATGTAACTCAGAAATAAAATTTAATGCATTTTTAGATCATGCACTTAAATTGGGGGCTGATAAAATTGCGACAGGACATTATGCAAACGTTAATGAAATTAATGGAAAATATCAGTTATCAAAAGGAGATGATGGAACAAAAGATCAAAGTTACTTTTTATACAGGCTAAATCAAGCCCAGCTCTCAAAATCATTATTTCCCTTAGGCAAAATTTTAAAAAGCACTGTTAGAAATATTGCAAAAGAAAATGGTCTACATAACCATGATAGAAAAGATTCGACAGGTATCTGCTTTATTGGAGAGCGGCCATTTTCAGAATTCATTGCAAAATACATTACAAAAAATACAGGACACATTGTTGATACTGAAAATAATATTATTGGTGAGCATAATGGTATTAATTTCTATACTATAGGGCAACGACAGGGATTGAAGATAGGTGGAAGTAAAAATGGGAATGGGCAGCCATGGTTTGTAATCGATAAAGACTTTAAAGAAAATAAGTTAATTGTCGGCCAAGGGCATCAGAATCCACTTCTATTAAGTGATGGTTTGATAGCAACAGATATGCACTGGATTTCTCAGGATACTCCAAAAGTTAATTGGGTTTACTCAGCTAAAACAAGATATCGTCAATCCGATTCACCATGTGAGATTGATAGTATAAAAAATAATGCTTGCACCGTTATGTTTGGACAAAAACAATGGGCTATTACACCAGGTCAATCAGTTGTTATCTATGAAAGTAACGTATGTCTTGGTGGTGGATTTATTAAAAATGCAACTAATTTATAATATTAAATAAATGCCTACTAATATTAAATTAAATTTTACAAAGAAAATTCTTCATAATGCTATCCTGGTTAACGTCAATGCAGCACTTAAGGAAGATTTAGGCGAAATTGATAAAACTAGTCAATTAATATCAAAAAGTGAATTAGGATTTGCGACTATCAAGTCTAACCAAAATGCTATTTTATGTGGGTCCATGTGGGTCAATTCCTGCTTTAAAAAACTAAATAATAAAATAAAAATTAATTGGCTTGTATCTGAAGGTCAATCAATTAAAAAAGGTCAAACAATATGCCAGATACAAGGTAGATATATTGATATATTGGCTGGAGAAAGAGTTGCTTTAAATTTTCTACAAACTTTATCTGCTACAGCAACAGAAACGAATACTATGGTTAGATTAATTAAAAAATATAGCGCCAAGATCTTTGACACACGAAAAACTATTCCAGGACTTCGTATCGCTCAAAAATATGCAGTTAGAATTGGCGGGGGGGAGAATCAAAGACTGGGACTTTACGACCAAATATTAATTAAAGAAAATCATATCAAATCATTCGTAAATTTATCTGACTTATTAAATAAAGCTAAACTTGATAATGAATTTGATAAAATTCAAATTGAGGTTGAAAATCTTTCACAACTGAAAAAAGTATTAAACTATGGAATAAAAAATATATTGCTTGATAATTTTAATACCTCTAAAATAAAAGAAGCAATTAAAATTAATAAAAATAGAGCAATACTCGAGGCATCAGGAAACATCAACAGAAAAAATATTATTAATTTTGCAAAAACAGGTGTACCTAGAATATCTGTCGGGTTTATTACAAAAAATATTCATTCAATTGATTTTTCAATGAAAATTCACCGTAATTAGGTCGCTTTGAATTGACCAAATAGGTGCAAACAAGGTATTCTACCCATTTATAAAGACCTATTCTTTCATGAAACCTGAAATTATCACTGGCGCAGAAATTGTTATTCGCTCTCTTCAAGAAGAAAGCGTTAAATTTGTATTTGGATATCCTGGAGGGGCTGTTCTAAATATTTATGATGCCATTTTTAAACAAACGCAATTCAAGCATGTGCTCGTTCGTCATGAGCAAGCTGCCGTGCATGCTGCTGATGCTTTTTCTCGTGCGACAGGCAAAGTTGGCGTTGCTCTAGTTACTTCTGGACCCGGAGCAACAAATGCTGTAACTGGGATTGCAACAGCCTTTATGGATTCAATTCCTATGGTTGTAATTAGTGGGCAGGTTCCAACCCACGCAATAGGTCAGGACGCTTTCCAAGAGTGCGACACTGTAGGGATTACTCGTCCGTGTGTTAAGCATAATTTTTTAGTTAAAGATATTAACAATATTGCATCAACAATAAAAAAAGCATTTTATCTAGCCGCTACTGGAAGACCTGGCCCTGTCCTTGTTGACATCCCAAAAGATATTACAGCTGAAGAAGCAGAATATATCTATCCCAAATCAATCTCAATGAGATCATATAACCCTATAATTAAAGGTCATACTGGTCAAATAAATAAAGCTATTGAGCTTTTAGTAAATGCAAAAAAACCCATGGTTTATTCTGGTGGTGGTGTTGTTTTAGGAGACGCTTCAGAATCATTAACTAATTTTGTAAATGAATTAGGGTTTCCTGTCACTAGCACCCTAATGGGTTTAGGCGGCTTTCCGGCTTCTGATAATAAATTTCAAGGTATGCTGGGAATGCATGGAACATACCAAGCAAATATGGCAATGCAAGAATGCGATGTCTTACTTGCAGTGGGTGCCCGATTTGACGATCGAGTAATTGGTAATCCTGACAACTTTTTAGCAAAACCAAAAAAAATTATTCACATTGATATTGATCCTGCATCTATCTCAAAAAGAGTAAAAATTGATATTCCTATTGTTGGGGATGTTAAGAGTGTTCTTGAAGAGTTTATTTTGACTTATAAGGATATAAAAAAAACTCATGACAAATCAATTGCATCAGACTGGTTAGAGCAAATAAAAAAATGGGCCGATAAAGATTGTATGGCTTATAAAGATGATGGCTCACAAATTAAACCACAACGAGTAATACAAATGCTTCATAAGGTAACTAATGGTGATGCATTTGTGACCTCTGACGTTGGTCAGCACCAAATGTGGGCAGCTCAATACTACGCATTTGATAAACCAAGGCGCTGGATAAACTCCGGTGGGCTAGGAACAATGGGTGTTGGATTACCTTACGCAATGGGTTGCCAATTAGCATTTCCAGACTCTCAAGTAGCTTGTGTTACTGGTGAAGCGTCTATTCAAATGTGCATTCAAGAACTTTCTACTTGTAAACAATTTAATCTTCCCGTAAAAATTATTAACCTAAATAATCGCTATATGGGAATGGTCAGGCAATGGCAAGAATTTTTCTATGGTAATCGTTATGCAGAATCCTATATGGACGCTCTCCCTGACTTTGTAAAACTTGCAGAATCATATGGGCACGTAGGTATGAAGATTGAGAAATCTTCAGATATTGAACCGGCATTAAAAGAAGCATTTAGCCCCAAACTTAAAGAACGATTAGTGTTTATGGATTTCATTACGGACCAATCAGAGAATGTGTTTCCTATGATTGCTAGTGGAAAAGGCTTGTCAGAAATGATTTTAGCTGAGGACTTATAAATGAGGCATATTATTTCGCTGCTTATGGAAAATGAAGCCGGTGCATTATCAAGAGTTTCTGGGCTTTTTTCTGCAAGAGGATACAACATTGAATCATTGACTGTTGCCCCTACTGAGGATTCTACCTTATCTAGAATGACTATCATTACCAGTGGGTCAGATGAGGTTATTGAGCAGATTATTAAACAACTAAATAAGCTAATAGATGTAGTAAGGGTCCTTGACTTAAATGATGGTAAATATATAGAGAGAGAATTGATGCTTGTAAAAGTAAAAGTATCAGTACAATACCAAGACGAAATGAAAAGAATATCAGATATATTTAGGGGCAGAATAATTGATGTATCTGACAACACGTTCACAATTGAATTAACTGGTGCGACAAGCAAGCTTGATGCTTATATAGACAGTTTAGATAGCGATTCAATTATAGAAACAGTCCGAACCGGTGCCTCTGGCATTGGCCGAGGAGATAGGATATTAAAAATATAATTTTTTAAAGGAACAATATGAAGCGTTATTACGACCAAGATGCAGATTTAAGTATTATTAGAGGTATGAAAGTGTCAATTATTGGGTATGGCTCTCAGGGTCACGCTCATGCAAATAATTTAAAAGACTCAGGAGTTGAGGTGGCTGTTGGCCTAAGAAATGGTTCGGACTCTGCAAGAAAGGCCTCTGAATCAGGACTGACTGTTAAAACAATTGAGGAGGCAACGGCATGGGCTGATTTAGTTATGATTTTAGCTCCGGATGAGTTTCAAGCAAAAATTTATGAGGAAATTATTGAGCCAAATTTAAAGCCTTCGTCCATATTAGCATTTGCGCATGGATTAAATATTCACTACGAATTAATTAAACCTAGGCCTGATCTTGATATCATAATGATCGCACCTAAAGCTCCTGGCCATACAGTTCGTTCAGAGTTTGTAAAAGGAGGAGGAATACCTGATTTAATTGCCGTTCAACAGGATGCATCAGGAAAAGCTAAAGAAATTGCATTATCCTACGCCTCTGCAATTGGGGGTGGAAGAACAGGAATTCTAGAAACAACATTTAAGGATGAGACAGAAACTGATTTATTTGGAGAGCAAGTTGTATTGTGTGGAGGAACTACTGCTTTAGTTCAAGCTGGCTTTGAAACATTAGTTGAGGCCGGGTACGAACCTGAAATGGCTTACTTTGAATGTCTACATGAACTCAAGTTAATTGTTGACCTAATGTATGAGGGAGGCATCGCTAATATGCGTTATTCAATCTCGAATACAGCAGAATATGGGGATGTAACAAGAGGTCCAAGAATTGTTACGGATCAAACTAAGGCTGAGATGAAAAAAATTCTTGCTGAAATTCAAAATGGTAGCTTTACAAAAGAGTTTGTTAAAAATGTTGGGACTCTTCCAGAAAGAAGAGAAGTTCAAAAACAACACCAAATTGAAAAAGTCGGCGAATCACTAAGATCTATGATGCCTTGGATTAAAAAAATAGTTGATAAATCAAAAAATTAATTGAATCTTAGTCAAATTTATTCGCTTATAGCAAAAGAAGGCTGGCCATTTTTATTGGCTGGTTTTCTATTAGCCCTCCTTAGCTCCTATTATCAATTATCAGTATCTTGGATTTTTTGGGTTCTTTTCTTTTTTATGCTCCAGTTTTTTAGGGATCCTGAACGTGAGGTCATTAATAGAGAAAATATTGTAACTTCAGCTGCAGATGGAAGAGTTATTGCAATTGAAAAAACATTAGACCCCTATCAGAAAAAACAATCTATTAAGGTCAGCGTGTTCATGAATGTCTTTAATGTGCACTCAAATAAAATTCCAATATCTGGAGAAATTGTTGATAAATTCTACTACCCCGGAAAATTTGTAAATGCATCACTCTCAAAAGCTTCTTTGGAAAATGAAAGATGTGCAATTATTATTAAGACAAAAGATAAAAAAATTATTACATGTGTCCAAATTGCTGGCCTAATAGCCAGAAGAATACTGTGCTACGCGAAAAAAAAGGATCAGGTAAACCTTGGGGAGAGATATGGCTTTATTCGATTTGGATCGAGGGTAGATTTATATCTTCCATTAAACGCCTCAGTCAAAGTAATTTTGGGGCAGAAAGTTAAAAATGTAGAGACTATAATCGCAACTCTCTAATCATTTTTTTTAAGATGTTCCCAAAGTTCATTTAAAGCTTGTTCATAAACCTCCCGTTTGAAATCAATTATCTGATCAATTGGTGACCAAAAATCATCCCATCTCCATGCATCAAATTCAGGCTTATTTGTATTTTTTAGGAATATATTAGACTCATTACCAACTAGTCTTAGTAAAAACCAAATTTGCTTTTGACCTTTATACTTATCTCGCCAATCACGTCTTACCCAATCTTTAGGAACATCATAGCGGAGCCAATCCTTAGTTCTCGCAATAATTTCTACATGTTCAGGGCCTAGGCCAACCTCCTCCATGAGCTCTCTGTACATTGCCTTTTTTGGGGACTCGCCTTCGTTTATTCCGCCTTGAGGAAATTGCCAGGCATCTTCATCGGCTCTCTTAGCCCAAAGTACCTTATTTTCATTATTACAAATAATAATGCCAACATTAGGTCGATATCCCTCATTGTCAATCATGAATGCTATCCTTATATTAAATTACTCTTTAAATTACATTTTTCCATATAAAAGACTTTTTTAATAGCAAACATTTATGAATTTTACTTTCTTAATAAAAATACTGCCAATTCCTTTATTAATTTTACTTGTTACTGCAATTATTATTGCCCCAACAAAAAGTAAGGGTGAGAGCTTTGCGTATATAACTAATCAAGGTGAAGACACAGTCTCAGTAGTAAATCTCAATAGTCTAATCGTTGAAAAAAAAATTGATGTAGGAGATAGTCCGCTAGGAGTTGCAATTATTGACTCGAAAGAACTAGCAATTATTGGTAATGTAGATAGCCAAAATTTATCAATAATCGATCTTAAAATAAATGAAGTTATAGATACAATACCAATTGGTACGGCCCCTTTAGGATTAACTCCTCATCCCTCAGGAGAGAAAGTATTTATTACCAGTTGGTTTAAAAACCAGGTCCTTGTTCTATCAACAAAAGACTTTTCTATTTTAGAATCATTCAATGTAGGTGAAACGCCTTCTGGAATTTCATTTAATGCAAAGAATAATTATATTGTTGTGGCCTGTCGAGATGCGAATGTAATCGAAATATATGATGCGTCCAACTATAAGCTCCAAAAAAAAATAAAGGTTGGAAATCATCCTTACGGAATCTCAACAACTAATAATTTCATATGGATTGCTAATGTATATGATGACACTATCAGCGTTATTAATATGGAAAATTGGGAACAGAAAATAATTAAGGTTGGACTGCACCCCTATAACGTAATATCACATATAGATAAAGCCTATGTAACAAACGCGCAGGGAGATAGTGTAAGTGTCATTGATCTAAATACATTTAAGGAAATTAATAAAATTAATACAGGAGAAACCCCAGAAAATATTAGTATCGATAAAATTAATAACACAATAGTGGTCACCAATTGGGGCTCTGATTCGGTAACTATAATTGATATAAGAACACAAAAACCAATACAACAGATTAAAACAGGTCTCCAAAGTCGCTCATTCGGTCAATTTATTTATACAAAATAGCTTATTCTCAGGATATTGAAAGATGTTTGTAGTAAAATCTTAACTATAAACATAAAATTAAAAGGATCTATATCAATGAAGAAGTTAATGTTATTCATATCAATAATTATATTTTCTGTGTCAATATTTGCACACGGACCCACACCCCAAAAAGTTCAAGAATCAATTACTGTTGGAATTTCTCCTAGTAAGGCATATGCAGCATTAAAAGATTTTTCTGCATTTAAAAAATTTATGAAAACTAGATCATCTGACGATGATTTAATGAAAGTTAAATACGCCTTACTTAAAGAGGATGGTCCTTTTACAGATTACAATGCATATATTATTGTAAAGAAAGGTTCAAATGATAATGAGTCTGTAATTCAATGGACAGCAAGATTTTACAGGACCTATAAACTAAACCCACCGATTCCTGAAGGTCAGGACGATGCTACTGCTAAGGCAGCAGTTCAAGCAATTGTAGAAAAGGGCTTAAAAGATCTTAAAAATTCTTTGAGTTCTAATTAAGGTCTCATTTAATATACTTAAAGCGGATTTATATCCGCTTTTTTTATGCTAACTATTAATAAACAAAAAAATCCTAAGGCACTTGTTATATGGCTCCATGGTCTTGGTGCAGATAGTTCTGACTTTAAAGGTATTGTTGGAATGTTAAATTTACCAGATATTGAATTTATGTTACCTAATGCCCCCTTAAGGCCAATAACTATGAACGAAGGTCTATCAATGAGAGGATGGTACGACATCAAAGGCACGCACAAATCTCTTGATTTTAACTACCAGGATGATGCTGGGCTTATCTCATCTATGAAAAGAATAGAGGATATTATTGTTGAGAGAATGAGGCAATTAGATAAGAAAACAAAAATTATTATTGTAGGGTTTTCTCAAGGTGGGGCTCTTGCATTATATACAGGGCTATCATCTGAAATTAAATTTGATGGAATAATTTCTTTATCTGGATATCAGCCAAAAATCTTAAACAAGGATCCTATTAAAAAAAATATTCCTATTTTAGCAATGCATGGCAAGCATGATGATATTATTGATGTAAATATTGCAAAATTAAGTTATAAAGATAATTCACCGGAAAGCTTTAATTTCAAAATTTATGAAATGGGCCATGAATTAATTGATAGCCAACTCCTAGACATCCAAAAATTTTTATTAGGTATTAAAGATTATGACTGAAAAAAAAATAGGTATTGAATCAATTCTGAAGCAGCTAGAGAAAATTGTCACTCAGATGGAGGAAGAAAATTTAAACCTTGAAGATACATTAAAATCTTATGAAAATGGAATATCGCTGGTTAAAGAGGCACAAGAATCTCTAAATAAAATCGAGGAAAAAATTCAAATTTTATCTGAAAATAATGAGCTTAATAATCTAGATCTCGATGAGTAATATGTCTGATAATTGGATTGCATTAAATCAAAGTAGAATAAATAAAATTTTGATAAACTTCTTTAATTCTCAGGATAATAACTCAATACTTCATAATGCATGTAGTTATAGTGTTTTGAATGGGGGGAAAAGAATTCGTTCGCTCTTAGTTTATGCGGTTGGGAGTATTGCTAACACCGATATAAAAATATTAGATCAGATTGCAATTACTTTTGAATTAATCCATGCATATTCACTTATCCATGACGATCTCCCATCTATGGACGACGATAATTTAAGAAGGGGCAAAGAAACCTGCCATATAAAATACAATGAAGCCCAAGCTATTTTAGCAGGAGATGCTCTTCAGGCACGCGCATTTGAATTACTCTCATCACCAGAATTTAAGCTAAGTATTTCAAAGAAAATATCCATCATAAATATTCTCTCAAGAGCTATTGGAGGAGCTGGAATGGTACTTGGTCAATCTGAGGATATTGAGTCAATAAACTGTTCACCAGATTTAAAATATTTAGAGGAGTTACAAGAGTTAAAAACAGGTTTGTTAATTCAAGCTGCCTGTGAAATTAGTTATCTAACAGCAAAAAAAATAGATAAAAAAACACAAAAATTAGTAAAAAAAATTGGGTTATTGATAGGTAGAATCTATCAGATAACAGATGATATTTTAGATTACGAGTCAAACACAATAACTCTTGGAAAAACAGCTGGAAAAGACAAAAAAGATAATAAGGTCACATATGTATCACTTATTGGACTTAAGAAATCAAAAGAAAGAAATAGTTCTTATTTTTCTGAACTTAAAAAATGTGTTGAAGCCCTCCCTTCTAATTCAAAGAATATGATGACTCTAATTAATTACATATACTCCAGGGCTTATTAAATGGCTGTTATTGATGACATTAATTACCCATCTGATATAAAGAAACTATCACGTGATAAGCTAAAAATACTAGCCAAGGAAATAAGGGAATTTATTATTGATAGCGTCTCAGAGACAGGAGGACATCTCTCATCTAATTTAGGTGTTATCGAGCTAACTATTGCACTTCACTATGTCTTTAATGCTCCTAAAGATAAACTTATATGGGATGTTGGCCACCAAACTTATACTCATAAAATTCTAACAGGTAGAAAAAAACAGATGCATACCCTTAGAAAAAAAAATGGTTTATCAGGTTTTCCTAATAGAAATGAAAGCCCATATGACGAATTTGGTGCGGGTCATTCTAGTACTTCAATATCTGCAGCTCTCGGTATCGCAGAAGGTTTAAAAAAAACTAAATCAAAAAATCGTGCTATTGCAATCATTGGTGACGGTGCTATGACTGCTGGCATGGCTTTTGAAGCACTAAATAATGCTGGGAACTCTGAGAATGATTTGTTAGTTATATTAAATGATAATGATATGTCTATCTCGAAAAATGTTGGGGCACTAAATAATTATCTAGCTAAATTATTATCAGGGAAAATCTATGGTGGATTTAAGTCAACAGGTAAAGCCCTCCTATCAAAAGCCACTCCTATTCTTGAGTTAGCAAGAAAAACAGAGGAGCATATTAAAGGCATGGTAATTCCAGGAACTTTATTTGAAGAATTTGGATTTAACTATATAGGTCCAATTGATGGCCATGATATTGATGCATTAATTGATACACTTTCAAATATTAAGTCCCTTAAAGGACCACAATTTTTTCATGTAGCAACAAAAAAAGGATACGGCTATAAGCCAGCTGAGGACAATCCAAACATGTATCATGGTGTCAGCAAATTCAATGCTAATAATGGAAATACGGAAAAAATAAATTCTCAAAAAACATTTACTGAGATTTTTTCAGATTGGATTATGGCCCAAGCAAAATCTAAGAAAAAATTATGTGCCATTACACCAGCTATGTCAGATGGTTCTGGTCTAACACTCTTTTCTGAAAAATACCCTGATCGCTTTTATGATGTTGGAATTGCTGAACAGCATGCTCTAACATTTGCAGCTGGTCTTTCTCTTAGTGGTTATAAGCCTGTTGTGGCAATTTATTCTACATTTATGCAAAGGGCATATGATCAATTTATTCATGACATCGCTATTCAAAATATACCAATGTTATTTGCAATAGATCGTGCCGGAATTGTTGGTGCGGATGGAGCTACTCATTCCGGAAACTTTGATATTTCTTTTCTAAGATGTATTCCTAATATTGTTTTAATGGCGCCATCTAATGAGAATGATTGTTACCATATGCTTACACTAGGGTATCGGTATGAGGGAATTTGTGCCGTACGTTATCCAAGAGGCTATGGTACCGGTCAATCAATTACGAAAAATAATAAAATATTAATAGGTAAAGCAAAAAAAGTACAAGCAGGAAAAGATATTGTAATTTTATGTTTCGGGCCTCTCTTAGAGACATGTAAGGCTGTGGCAATAGAATTAAATGCAAGCCTTATTGATATGCGATTTATTAAACCAATTGACGAAACTATTATTGTTAAAAATGCTCTATCACATAAGCTGTTAGTTACAGTTGAAGATAATACACTTAAAGGTGGGGGTGGTTCTGCTGTCCTTGAGGTATTAAGTGCAAAACAAATAAGCTGTAAGACCCTTTGTTTAGGTATTCCGGATAAGTTTTTAGAGCATGGATCTCAGGATGAGGTTTATAAGATTTGTGGTTTAGATAAAGATGGTATTTTAAGTAAAATTGTTAATCATATTAACAGGTGATAAAATTAAATTTTATAGAAGGAAGATATTAAAATTATGAACAGCCCCACCTCACCAGATCTTATTGAAGATGTTCAAGGTTCCGAAGATAAAAGACATCTTGATATTGATCAGGTCGGTATTAAATCAATAAAACACCCAGTTATTGTAAAAGATAGGTCTGGTGGCGCCCAACATACAGTTGCAAATTTTAATATGTACGTTCATTTGCCTCATAACTTTAAAGGGACACACATGTCCCGATTCGTCGAAATTTTAAACGAACATCAAAAAGCTATTTCAGTTGAATCATTTGAAAAAATTCTCAGAGAGATGCTGGACCGTCTAGAATCAAAATCTTGTGATTTGGAAATGACATTTCCATATTTTATCAATAAAGCTGCCCCTATTTCTGGGGTTGAAAGTTTACTTGATTATGAAGTTAGTTTTATTGGCCAAGTTGTTAATGGTAAATTTATTAATACAACGAAAGTGGTAGTTCCAGTTACCAGCCTTTGTCCCTGCTCTAAAAAAATCTCTGACTATGGGGCACATAATCAAAGATCTCATGTAACAGTTACTGTTCAAACTAATGATTTTGTCTGGGTTGAAGATATTATTGAAACCATAGAAAACCAAGCATCTAGTGAATTATTTGGCTTACTTAAAAGGCCAGATGAAAAATATGTTACTGAGAAAGCATATGATAATCCTAAATTTGTTGAAGATATGGTTAGAGACATTGCAAAGGCACTTAAAAATAACAGCAAAATTGATAAATTTATTGTGGAATCTGAGAACTTCGAATCAATTCATAATCATTCAGCCTACGCTTTAATCAAGGGGAGTAATTGATTTAGACGGTATTGTGTCAGGATAATTCTTTAATCCGAGGTATATTACAATAAATCCTAATAATGGTAATAGAGATGAGAGCATAAACGTTAAATTTGCCCCATAAGCATTTATCATTAATCCACCACCAATCCCGCCTACAGCTCCACCTACCCCATAAGTAACGCTATTATAAATTGACTGACCTCTCGCATGATGATCTTTATTAAAGAAATATTCAATAATTTGTATTGATGCAACATGAAAGCTACCGAATGTTGCTGCATGAAGTATTTGTGCAAATATAATAATATAAATATTATTAACAAAACTCCCAATAAGAAAAAATCTTAAAATCGCTAGAGCTAGACTAATTAAAAGTATTTTTTTTAAATTTATTTTTGTAAGGATTTTTGGCATTAATATAAATATAAATATTTCAGAAATAACACCAATCGACCATAGCACTCCAATAGTAAAACTTGAATAATTATTCTCTGTTAAAAATATAGAATAAAAGTTATATAGGAGCCCATGAGAAGAAACCATTAACCCAGACCCAAGTAACATTGCAATCACCTCTCGACTCTTTATTACTTTTAAGATTGATCGTTTGATAGGATAAATGAACTGTTCTTTTTTTTCAGGAATATAAAAAGATAAAATAAATATTGTTAATTGAGCTAAAAGAAGTGCATAAACTAAGGTTTTAATGCTAAATAAATCAATTAGATAACCTAAAAAGAATGCTGCCGTTATAAAACCAACAGAACCCCAAAGCCTAATTTTACTATAGCTATTATTCTCTTTACTTGCCGACAAATGCGATAAAGTTAGCGACTCTGCTAGCGGGATTGTAGAGCTTGTAAATATACTCATAGCCATCATTGTAAAAAACATAAGGTAGAAAGTATCTGCCCAAAAAACACCAAAAAAACCTAATACCCCAAGGAATGATGAGAGCCTTATCCATTTAGCCCTCTGACCAGTATAATCAGCTAGCCAACCCCAGAAATTAGGCGCAATAATTCTACTAAAATGAAAAAGTGATAATAAAACACCAATTTCTATGGCATTAAATTGTAAATCCTGCAGATATAATCCCCAATATGGAGTAAATAGACCTACAAAGAAATAGTAAAAGAAATAGAAGCGAGAAAGTCTCCAATGAAGCGTGGAGGTCACAATTTAAAAGGTGTAGATCTTTTAACATCCATATTTTGTGCCCTGTCTCTTAAAATTTGGTCCATTAAGACTAATGCCATCATTGCTTCTGCTATTGGAACAGCGCGGATTGCCACACACGGATCATGTCTTCCGGTTGTTTTCATTTCAACAGGATTGCCTTTTTCGTCAATTGAGTCACGATTTTGCGGAATACTAGAAGTCGGTTTAAATGCTATATTAACCTCAATATTTTGACCTGTTGAAATACCTCCCAGTATTCCTCCTGCATTATTAGTTTTGAATCCACTATCAGTTATTTCGTCACTATGGTCTGTACCTTTTTGTATGACACTTTGGAACCCGGCACCAATTTCTACACCCTTAGTAGCATTAATACTCATCATAGCCGATGCTATTTCTGCATCTAATCTTCCAAAAATAGGTTCTCCAAGGCCAATAGGAACATTTTCAACCTGAACAAATATTTTTGCTCCAACTGAGTTTCTATCTGACCGAACTGCTTCTAAATAGGTCTCTAAAGACTCTACAACTGAATTATCTGGGGCAAAAAAAGGATTTTTATTTACAGCATTCCAGTCTTTAATAGAAATATCTATCTCTCCAAGTTGAGTCAAGCATCCTTTAATATTGATTTTAAAGTTTTCCTTCATCCATTTTTTGGCAATTGCTCCAGCAGCAACTCTAATAGCAGTTTCTCTAGCACTTGATCTTCCGCCTCCACGATAGTCTCTTATTCCATATTTTTGGTGGTAAGTAAAGTCAGCATGACCTGGTCTAAATGTATCTTTAATTGTGGAGTAGTCTTTACTTCTTTGATCTTTATTTCGTATAATAAATCCAATTGGAGCTCCAGTTGTTTTACCTTCAAAAACACCAGAAAGAATTTCTACCTCATCATCTTCTTTTCTTTGAGTAACAAATTTTGATGTTCCAGGCTTTCGTCTATCTAAATCAATCTGCATATCAGCCTCATTTAAATCCATTCCTGGTGGGCAGCCATCTACAATACCGCCTATTGCTGCACCATGGGACTCTCCAAATGAGGTTAGAGTAAATAATTTTCCGAATGTATTTCCAGACATAATTACCTTAAAATTTTAATCAATCTAAATTATATCACTCAGAAGCCTTAAAATATTCTAGGATTCGATAACCACATATTCACCTGGTATTAATTTATCAAGCTTATAGTCACCAATAGCAACTCTAATCAGTCGAAGAGTTGGGTTAGAAATGGCAGCAGTCATTTTTCTTACCTGTCTATTCTTTCCTTCTGTTATTTTTAATTCTATCCAACATGTGGGAATCTTCTTTCTCTCCCTTATTGGAGTTGATCTCTCCCAAATGTTTGGGGCTTCAATTAGTTGAATTTTAGCTGGCTTAGTAACATAATTTTTTATTTGAACGCCTTTCCTTAACTCATTTAACGCATCCTCATTTGGAATATTTTCAACTTGCGCCCAATATGTTTTATAAATATTACTTTCTGGTTTAGATAATTTGTTCTGTAAATGGCCATTGTCAGTTAAAATAAGTAATCCCTCGCTATCAGAATCAAGTCGACCAATAGGATATATATTTTTAAATGGGATATAGCGACTTAATGACTCATATTCATCATGTGGAGTAAACTGACTAATTACCCCATAAGGTTTATTAAATAATAAAATCATAAATTACTAGAGAGAGATAATAAATATATGGCTAGCAAAATTAAAATTCCTGTAAATGGACGAGCAATAAATGTTAATTCTAACTTAAAGTTAGATGTTCCAAGTAATCCAATCATACCCTTTATTACTGGTGATGGAATTGGATCTGATATAACCCCCGTTATGCGAAAAGTTATTGATGAGTCTATAAAAAAAGCATACGGGAATACAAAAAAAATTGCTTGGATGGAAGTTTATGCTGGTGAAAAGGCAACTAAAATTTATGGTGACAATGTATGGCTCCCAAAAGAAACAGTTCAGGCATTAAAAGACTATAAAGTATCGATTAAGGGTCCGCTAGCAACGCCTATAGGCGGAGGTATACGATCTCTTAATGTTACTTTAAGACAAGAGCTTGATTTATTTGTATGTCTAAGACCTATAAGATATTTTGATGGTGCACCCAGCCCATTAAAACGGCCTTATGATACTAATATGGTGATATTTAGAGAAAATACAGAAGATATATATGCAGGTATAGAATTTCCATCAAATTCGAATGAGACAAAAAAAATTATCGAATTACTTCACTCATTCGGAGTAAGCAATAAAATAAGGTTCCCCGATACATCTGCGTTAGGAATTAAACCTGTTTCAAAAGAAGGGAGTCAAAGGTTAATTAGGAAGGCAATAGAATATGCCTTAAGAAATAGCCGGAAATCCGTAACCCTGGCACACAAGGGAAATATAATGAAGTACACGGAAGGTGGTTTTAGGGATTGGGGTTATGAACTTGCCAAAAAAGAATTTGGAGCTGTTGAAAATAATGACGGCTATTATGAAATAACAGCTAATAAAAAAATTAATGGAATTACTAATAAACTTATCGTTAAAGATATGATCGCTGATGCATTTCTTCAGGATATTCTACTAAATCCTAAAGATCATGACGTTGTTGCCACCTTAAACCTAAATGGTGATTACATATCTGACGCATTAGCAGCTCAAGTTGGGGGAATCGGAATATCACCAGGGGCGAATCTATCTGATACAACTGCGATATTTGAAGCAACACATGGAACAGCCCCATCAATAGCAGGAATGAACATAGCAAATCCAAGCTCAATTATTTTATCAGCACAAATGATGCTTAAGCATATTGGATGGAACGAAGCCTCAGAAACTATAAACAGATCTTATGAAAAAACACTTAAAGAGCGAAAGATGACATCAGACTTAGCCGCGCAAGTTGACGGGTGCAAATCATTGACAACTAAAGAATTTGCATCTGCATTAATTGCAAATATGTAAAAAAAAGGCTCTTTTTAAAAGAGCCTGTTTCATAACCTAATCAGCTGGTTGGATGTTTGAAGCTTGCTGACCCTTAGGACCATCAGTAACTTCAAAAGACACTCTCGCGCCTTCTTTTAAACTTTTGTATCCCTCATCAACAATAGCTGAAAAGTGAGCAAATAAATCATCACCACCATCATCGGGAGTGATAAAACCAAAACCTTTTGAATCATTAAACCATTTAACTGTTCCTGTAGCCATTACGATAAATCCTTTACAAATTTGGGAGGCACCCTAAAGCTTGAATTCCGCAAGAATGTGAAAATTAAAATAAATTAAGCAACACAAAATCATTTATATAAAAAACAAGCGCCTTGAGGAGTTTTTTACGCGTATTCATTTAATATGTCAAGCAATTTTAATTTTTTAAAGACTAATCTATATGTGCTTTTCTATCTCTTTTAAAGGAATGGCTCCTGGAATTTTCTTACCTGATGAAAATATAATTGTAGGGGTTGAGCTAATACCTAGGTCTCTCCCAAGCATCAATATATCTGAAATCGGAGTTTTACAATCACCTTTATTATTAACCATTTTATTTTTTAACATGTAGTCGTTCCACGCTTTTTCTTTATTTCCTGCGCACCAAATTTTTTTTGATCTTATCTCCGCTTTTGGGTGAATCGCAAGTGGAAATAAAAAGGTATAGATTGTAATATTATCTAATTCTGAGAGCGCTTCTTTTTCTAATTTCTTACAAAATGGGCAATCTACATCAGAAAAAACAGCGATCTTTCTTTCTCCATTACCCTTAACAACTTTAATAGCTTTATCAAATGGAAGTTTTAGAAAATTAACTCTAGTTAACTCCTCAAGTCTATTACTAGTAATATCAATTTTAGTTTCAGGGTCAACCACTCTCCCCTCAACAATCAAGAAAGAAAACTCTTTATTTGTATAAATAATTTGGCCCGAAATAAGTACTTCATAAAGATCGTTAAAGTCTGTCTTTTGAACACTTTTAATTACTAAATCAGGATAGTTCTTATTAATTTTTTCTTGTAATTCTTTTTCATTCGATAATACTAATGATGAAAAAGTAAATAATAAAACAGTAAGTATGATCTTCATGTTGTTGCCTTTTTTATAAAAAAATTTTTAATAGAGTGATTTTTATCGACCAACCTAAGCCCTTCTAGAGTTATTTCTTGAATTACATTATTTGGCGAAGAAAATAACCATTGCAATGATGTTGTTAATTTTGAGAATTGCTGGATATCGAGTCGTCTAGAACGCTCATATTTTCTCAAGAATCCTTTTATTCCAATATCAACATACTTAGTTGTCTTTATCATTTTCTCTAAACTCCTAATATCTCTAATTCCTAAATTTAATCCCTGACCTGCCATAGGATGGATGGTATGTGCCGCATCACCTAAAAGTAGAATTCTTTTATCAAATAAACTTTCTGATAAAACTTGTTTAATTGGAAAGTAACTTCGTTTACCAATGCTTAATATTGATTGCATATCAATATTGATTCTTGATTTAAATTCAATTGTGAAGCTTTCATCATCAAATGCTCTTAATTTATCAGCAAGCATATCATCGCATGACCAAACTACAGATATTTCATTTTTGGATATTGGCAACAGTGCTAAAATACTATCACCAAAAAAATATTGTTTTGCATGATTTGCTTCATTCTCATCTTTGATAAAATTAAAAGTAATTGCCTGCTGAAAAAAATCTTTTCTATTTTTTTTAATTTTATGTTGGCATATATCATCAAAATTAGCGCTATCACACCAAAGGCAAATTTTTGAGTAAATGTCGTCTTCATTGTTAGTAATTTTTATATGATCTTCATGATTCTCCATCATTATTTCATTTTTATATAAAATTTTTATGGCCGATTCATTAAGTGATAAATCTATAGCTTCCGATAAGTCTTTTTCTTTTACCATAAAAGCTAGTGCATTTTTATAAGAGTCATTCGAATTAAATCTTAGAATTTCTTGTTCGCTTCGATAATAAATATCAATTTTTTTTATCGGGTAACTCGGTTTAATAAGAAATTCTGAGAGCCCAATATTTTTAAACCATGTCATTGATGATGGGGCGATTGCAAAAATCTTATTAAGTGGTTTAATCTTTTTATTTATCACTCGAACAACTTCGAATCCTTTATTAGCTAACATTTTTGATGTCAAACCAGCGACTATTCCACCGCCTAAAACAATAATAGGTTCGGAGTTTTTATTTTCCATAACTCATTTTCTGAACAAATTTTTTCTTTAATATTGGAGTACAGTCCAATATTGCTAAAGCTAAACCCCTTAATTTATTAATTCCAATAAAATCATTTGTAAACAATGTAGTTAATCCTTCTGTTATTTTCAACATGCTCTCTGTTTCTATTTTTCTTGATTCTAAATAATTTTTTATTAATTCATCTGAAGTTTGTATTATTTTATTATTAATAATTAGTTCTGATAATGACAAAGCATCTCTTAGTCCTGTATTTAACCCCTGACCTGCAACGGGATGCATTATTTGAGCTGCATTTCCAATAGCCACAACATTTTTATTATGGACAGTCACGATTGATGACTGAACTAAAGAAAAACTAACCCTTTTTTCACAAGATTCAAATTGCCCTACTCTTTCTCCAAATTCTTCCTGTAGTGCTTTTAAAAAGTTGTTTTTATCTAATGCAACCAGGTCATTTATTTTATCCTTAGGGCCAGTCCAGACCAAAGAATAAGCCCCTTGATGATTGGGTAAAAGTGCGATTGGACCGCTAGATGTAAATCTTTCAAATGCAATATTTTTATGGGGTTTATCAGAATACACCTGAGTAACTATGGCTAGATGATCGATTATCTTTTCTTCTCTTGCTATGCTTAATCCATCTATACGAGAATGTCCTCCATCAGCCAAAACAAGTAGATTACAATCAAGAGTTAATAGTTTACTAGCTTGATGACAAATAATTTTCTGTTTATCTTCTTTTATTTCATCAATTTTTTCTACTTTGGTCTCATAAAATAATGTTATTTTTTTTTGTGCCATTATTTTTTCTTCTAGGGCTACTATTAGGTCTCCATAAGTTACGATATAGCCTAATGCTTCTGTATTAAATTCATCAGCGCTCAATTTAGAGCGCCCAAATGTACCTTTTTGAGATGTATGTATAGACTTAATTGGAATAATTTTATCTTCTATATCATTCCATATATCAATTTTTTCAAGGATATATCTACTACTAGCTGATAACGCTAATGCACGTTTATCATTTTTTCTTTCGAATACCGGACGGCTCTCAACCAATGAAATAGAATTGTTCGATGTAGAGCTAAGCAGTGAAAAAATTAAACCAGCTGGACCAGCGCCAATAATTACTATTTGCTTAGTCATTTTTTTTACCAACAAGCATTTCTAAGTCAGATATTTCTTTTGGGGCTTTTTTTGTTAGCACCACAGGATTACTTTTATCAATAAGAACATCATCTTCGATCCGAACTCCTATTCCCCAAAATTCTTTTGGGGTATTTTGGCTTGGCTGAATATAGCATCCAGGCTCAATAGTTAATACGTTTCCATCAATTAATTTAATTGATTCGCCATCGGTGTCTACATAATCTCCTGCATCATGAACATCTAGACCTAACCAATGACTCGTACGATGCATAAAAAAATCTTTATACGTTTCTTTCTCTTCAATTTCATCTCGACTTCCATTGCATAATCTTAAATCAATTAGCCCATCAATAATTACACTCAATGCAGCTTTATGTGGCGCATTAAAAAGCTTTCCACTCCTTGCTTCTTCGATTGCTTTTTTCTGGGCTAGTAAAACCATCTCGTAGATATTCTTTTGGGCTGGAGTAAATTTTCCATTTATTGGATATGTTCTCGTTATATCGGAGGCATACAACTCATATTCACACCCAGCATCGACTAACAATAAATCTCCACTTACCATCTTTTGATTATTAGTAATGTAATGAAGTGTACAAGCATTTTTACCACCTGCAACAATTGATTGATAAGCAGGGTCCCCTGCTCCATTTTGGATGAAATGATTGAGAATTTCCCCCTCAACTTGATACTCATGTTGACCAGGTAGAACATTTCTCATTCCTTGAATATGGGCTTCTGAAGCAATATCAGCAGATTTCTGCATTAATTTTATTTCATATGGGCTCTTAACAACTCTCATAGGGTCTAAAATACTTGCTAAATCAACAACCATCTCAGGAGTACGAATACCTGATCTTTTTTGTTGTTTATTGAAATTAATCCATTTATTAATTAGTTTCTGCTGTTTTGGAGAGTTATCTGATAATGTAAAAATCTTTTTTCGATTTGCTATTAATTTAATAGCTATTTCGTTTATCTTTTCAAGCGGATGGGCCTCTTCAATAAGGAATGTTTCTTTTGCTTCAATTGGGCCATATATAAAACCATTCCAAATCTCTTTTTCTTTATTCTTTTGTTGACAAAATAAGACTGAAAAAGGTGTCTTTCCACCTACCACAAACAAAACTGCATCTGGTTCTGGAAAACCAGATAAATAATGAAAGTAACTGTCAGACCTGAATTTAAAGTGACTATCACGATTCCTTGAAATCTTTTCAGTATTAAATATTATAGCTACGCCATCTCCAACCTTCGACTGAAGAAGACTTCTTCGTTTATAAAATTCGTTATATTTTGATTTTGATTTCAATTTATTTAATTCTTTATATTTAACATAAAAATATTATAAGTTATCTTGACCCATTAATCTCTCAGGGGTTCCAATATCAATCCATAAACCATTGAATAGCGTTCCTTTTATTAATTTTTTTTCGATCTTTTTTTTCAATACATCTGATAATTTAATAAGTTTATTATCAGGTAATTCATAAAAAAAATTATGGCCATAAAGTGCTACCCCTGAAAAGGTTTTTTTTATAATCCCATCATTAAAAACTTCTCCATTGTTACTTAATAAAAAATCTCCAGTAGGGTTATGTGCTGGATTTTTAACAAAAAATAGGAGCGCCTCAATATTATTTGGAAGATCATATTCATATAGCTCGGTATAATCCATATCCGAATAGATATCACTATTTATAACCAAAAATGGGTCTGATTTAAGTAAAGGCAGTGCATTTTTAATGCCTCCTGCAGTTTCTAGGACTGGATTTTCCTCTGAAAATAAAATCCTTACACCCCATTTAGATCCATTCCCAAGATAGCTTTTAATTTTGTCCGCCAGATAGGAAACATTAATTACTATATCTTTAAATCCAGCTGTAGCTAATTTTTCAATATGCCAAACAATTAATGGCTTACCTTTAAAGATTAATAGAGGCTTTGGGGTCTCTTTAGTTAGATTACCCATTCTTTCTCCCCTACCTGCTGCCAATATCATCACAGATCTATTCATTTTACGATCACTTTATCCAATAAATTTCTCAAAGGAAATAAATTCTTATATCTACATATAGTATTCCATAAATATTTTTCTACTAATGGGATATCTTCCAGGTATTGATTTTTTTTATCACGAATAGATAGCCTTGCAAATATACCAAGAATTTTTAAATGCCTTTGTACCCCCATCCACTCAAAATCTTCATAGAAATCAGAGAAATCGTTTTGAACTGGTAGGTTTTCTTTCTTAGATTTTTGCCAATAACGAACAGACTGATCAATTATAAACTCCTCATCCCATTCGATGTATGCATCTTTCAGTAATGAAACTAGATCATAAGTTATGGGGCCTACCAAGGCATCTTGAAAATCTAAAATACCTGGATTGTGTTTTATATCCGTTAAAAACATTAAATTTCTTGAATGGAAGTCTCTGTGAACAAAAACTTGGGGTTGGACACTTACTTTATTTACAATTAATTTAAAAGATTTCTCAAGGCCACTGATATCTGCTGTAGATAGTGAAATATTTTTATACTTAATAAGGTACCAATCAATAAATAGAGCCATTTCATCGTACAATTTTTGTTTATCGTAATGCTGCATTCTTTTCGTATCTATCTTCCTTTGAATGCAAATAAGAGCATTTACCGCATCTCCATATAGCTTAGGAGCATTATCTTTGTTAATAGCATCTAAATATGTCGTAGGACCAAAGTCATGCATTAAAATAACGCCTAATTCAATATCAAAAGCATATATTTTAGGTGCATTCACCTGAGTGTCTATTAGTCGATTAGCAACATCAATAAAACGCTGAATACTCTCTTTCTGTGGAGGTGCATCCATTAAAATATAGGCTTGATTATCTTTTGTAACTCTAAAGTATCGCCTAAAGCTAGCATCAGCTGAGGCAGCTTCCCACTGGAAATTTTCGCCTAAATAGCTACTAACCCACACTCTAATTTCTTGTTCTCTATTCACGCGATCCTCATTATTTCTCTATAATTATCGATTTTTTTTTAATACTTGAGTTATAATTCATAACTTACTGATTTATATATTACTTTTTAAAATAACCTTAAAGTACATAAGTGAACTAAATATGACTAAAATTACTATATCAGGTTTGGATTAATATTTTGTTGCGTTTAATATACATTTTTTTGTATTTAGCTTCATTGCTTGGGATTCATTCAGGGATCGCAACAGTCTATGCTGCCGAACTATTGGATCCCAATGAAATACTAATTGAGGGCGACTCGCTAGAGAATAAGATAGATAGAAAGCTAAAAGCTTCGGGTAATGCTATTCTAAAAAAAGGTAACAAGACTATTCAAGCGGACATTATAGAATATGATCAAATTTCAGATGAGCTATATGCTAGAGGCAATATAAAGCTTAATGCTAATACATCAACAATTACTGGGACAGAATTGGAATTGTCGATGGACTCGAACACAGGTGTTATACCAAATGCAACATTCATAACTAAACTGAATAATTCTGGCTCTGTTTTCAATAACAACATTAGAGGAACAGCATCATTATTGTTTATAGAAGGTGTAGATAAGAAAAAATTAGAGAATGCATCAATTACAACATGCGAAGCAAACCAAGATGATTGGTTTATTAATGCTTCTGAAATAGAAATTAACGAGAGATCAAAAACTGTTGATGCGACTAATGCAACCTTAGAGTTCAAAGGAATTCCAGTTTTATATTCCCCATTAGTAAATTTTTCATTTAATGACCAAAGAAAATCAGGTTTTCTAGCGCCAAGTATTGGAACTACATCTAGAAGTGGTTTTGAAACATCAGTTCCATATTATATGAATCTATCCCCAACTTCTGATGCAACTATTACTCCCCGCTATTTTAGTAAGCGTGGATTACAAGTTCAAGGAGAATACCGTTATTTGGACCAAAACTATAGCGGGATTAGTTCAGCTGAGATATTAAATAGTGACGATCATGCAGGTAATACAAGACGTTATTTAGTAAAAATTAACCACCAACACAAACTAGCTGAAGGCCTTACAGGAAGCGCTAGAATTGAAAAAGTTTCTGACGATAATTATTTCTCAGACCTTGAATCACTTATGTCAGTAACGAGTCAAGTAAGTTTACCTCAAGAGCTTAATTTAGATTATGTCAGTGAGGATTGGAACGTTAACTTAATTGCACAAAAATTTCAGAATTTATCTACTAGCTCTCCGTATGAAAGGCTTCCAAGTTTATCTGCCACTTACTCTAAAGTTAATGAAGGTGGTCTTGGGTTAACTCAGTATGAGACAGATCTAACTTTATCGATAACTCAGTTTGAGAGAAATAATGACTACATAGGATCAGATAACACAGAAGGTACACGATTTGTAGCAAAGCCGAGTATAGCCGCCCCTTTTGAAAAAAACTATGGATACATCATTCCTAAAATTAGCATGAATTTGAGTAGTTATGACCTGAATAATGGAAATGTCTCATCTAAACAATTTGCGATACCAACAATGTCTTTAGACAGTGGAATTTTTATTGATCGTCAGTTCAAAATTGGTGAAAATAACTTTACACAAACTCTAGAACCTAGGGCCTTTTATACCTATACCCCATACAAAGACCAATCAATGCTTCCTATGTTTGATACAGGATTACTTGACCTGAATCAGTATAGTATTTTTAATGAGAATCAATTTGCTGGAGGAGATAGAGTGATTGATGCCAATCAACTTACTTTGGCAGCAACATCAAGGTTTATAGATGATACTGGAACCGAAAGACTCTCTGGAACTCTAGCGCAAAGGTTTTATATTAGTGATAGAAAAGTTTTAAATGAAGTTAGATTTGCAAATTCAGTTTACCGAAGTGATTCAACAGATTTATTTATGCTAGCCTTTGCAAGACTTAACTCATCTTTAACAATAGATACTGAATTACAATATAATCCTGATGAGGGCTCAACAAACCGAGCAACTCTGTCAACTAATTTTTCTCCAGAACCAGGAAAATTAGTCGATGCTAGTTATCGATTAAT
>JAQWQF010000006.1 GCA_029244935.1 Methylophilaceae bacterium
AGCCATTTTTGGATTCCAATAACGGGTCTGGTGTCCGAAATGAACGCCCGCTTCTAACATTTGTCTCATTGTTATAGACATAACTTATCTCCTATTAAGGGTTATCACTTCATTAAATTTAAAAATGACCATTTGTGAAAATGGCACCCCTAAAATAAATTTAATGGGTTATAGTTTTTCGCAGTGCGAAAGCCCGCTATAATAACATATTAATTAATATTTTTGCTAAATATGACTGTCAACATAAAGAACATAGAAGATATCAAAAAAATGCGAGTTGCAGGTAAGTTAGCATCTGAAGTTCTTGATTATATAACAGATTTTGTAAAACCTAATATATCAACAGAGGAACTTGATAGGCTTTGTCATGAATATATGGTTAATATACAGAAAACCATTCCAGCACCACTAAACTACACCCCTCCAGGGCACACCCCCTACCCTAAATCAATTTGCACTTCGGTTAATAACCAGATATGCCACGGAATACCTGGGGAAAAAATTTTAAAAAAAGGTGACATCATAAATATAGATATAACAGTCATTAAGAATGGTTATCATGGTGACACTAGCCGAATGTTTTGTATTGGAGAACCTTCAATTCAAGCTAAACGCTTATGTAAAATTACTTATGAATCAATGTGGTTAGGTATTAAGCAGGTTAAGCCTGGTAATTTTTTGGGTGATATAGGTTTTGTTATACAAAATCATGCAGAGCAAAATGGATTCTCAGTAGTAAGAGAATTCTGTGGGCATGGAATTGGTAAGGTATTTCATGAAGACCCTCAGGTTCTGCATTACGGAAAACCTGGCCAAGGACTTAAACTTGAAGCTGGCATGGTATTCACTATTGAACCAATGATTAATGCTGGGAAAAAAGATATTAAGATGCTGCCCGATGGGTGGACTGTAGTTACAAAAGATAGAAGCCTCTCAGCTCAATGGGAACATACTATTCTTGTTACAGAAAATTCATATGAGGTTATGACTCTCTCAGCTGGGACACCTTCACCCTTCTAAACGTTAATTTAACTAAGATGAATATTCAACAACTGAAAGAAGTATATCAACAAAAATTCCAAGATCTCGGCAAAAAATTCTTAAAAAATCACCAAAGTAAGATATTTTTATCACAACATACAAGATTAGTTGATAGCACTCTAATTAAACTCTGGGATTTAAGAAGTCTAAAAGATCAGCTTTGCCTTGTTGCAGTTGGTGGTTATGGAAGAAGTGAATTATTCCCATATTCTGACGTTGATATTCTTGTGCTTACAAATAATAAATTAACCAAAAATGAGACTGAAAATATTTCTGGTTTTATTGCAGACTGCTGGGATATTGGCCTAAAAATCGGGCACAGCGTAAGAAATATAGAGGAAGCAAGAGAAGAATTCCATAAAGACGTGACAACTGCGACAAATTTACTTGAAAATAGGTATGTAATTGGCAGCCAATTAATTTTTAAAAAATTACTTAAACTAATAGATGAAGAACTTTCACTGGACAATTTTTATATAGAAAAAATAAAAGAGCAAACGAAAAGACACAAAAAATACAGAGATTCTGCTTATCAACTTGAGCCAAACATAAAAGAAAGTCCAGGAGGCTTAAGAGATATTCAAACAGTTATTTGGATTTCTAGTAGTCAAAAAAAAGGTAGGTCAATTGAAGATTTATTAAAATATAATGTGATTGATAAAAATGAATTTAATAAAATAACACGACATAAAAATCGCATTACCAAAAGAAGAATCCTTCTTCATTTACTTTCAAAATCTACCGAAGATCGCTTAAGCTTTGACCTACAAAATCAATTAGCAGAAGCATTGGGTTGCCAGAGTAAAGATAATAAAAAAGCAAGTGAAATTGTAATGAAATATTATTATAAATCAATAAATTATATTATATTATTCAACGAAATTCTTTTAAAAAGACTTGACCCAAAAAAATATCTAACGGTCCCTGTAGAGCACCCAATTTCCTTCATTAAATACAATAATCTTTTAGAAATAAAAGGTGTATCAAGTAAGGAATTAATTAAATATTTATTCGATCCATTTTTGATTATGCAAGAGCAAGAAGAAATAGTTGGTTTTGGACCAAATCTTCTTGGAGAACTTAATAAGTTATCAAAATTAATTGATTCAAAAGTTCGAATTAAGAGTGATAATCAAAATTCATTTATCAGCCTTCTTAAAGCCAATAATAAAGTGAATCGAACACTTCGTCTTATGAATAAAACTAATGTGCTTGGAAAATTTATTCCGCAGTTTGGCAAGGTTGTCGCACAGATGCAACATGATTTATTTCACATCTATACAGTTGATGAGCATACTCTAAATTTAATTGAAAATATTAGGCGCTTTAGTAAAACCAGTCTTAAACATGAGTTTCCTGAGTGCCATAAAATATTTATTAATTTTAATGCCCCTGAAATACTTTACCTCGCTGCTATCTTCCATGATATCGCTAAGGGTAGAGGTGGTGATCACTCAATTCTAGGGGAAAAAATAGCTCGTCGCTTTGTAAAAAATTACAAATTAACTGGTGAACATGAAATTATGATTCCCTGGCTAGTTAAATCCCATCTTAATATGTCTAGTACAGCCCAGAAAAAAGATCTCACCGACCCTGTAGTAATTGATAACTTTGCTAATTACGTTGAAAACCAAAGAAATTTAGATGCTCTCTACCTATTAACTATCGCCGATATAAGAGCCACAAGCCCACATGTATGGAATGAATGGAAATCTTCACTATTAAGCAATCTCTATAATTTAACAACTATAAATCTTTCCAGGAGATCTCTATCAGTTAATGAGATAATCAAAATTAGAAAAAATACAGCAGAAAATATTCTAAAAAAATATGCTGTTAGCAAGACTGAATACAATAATCTATGGAAGAAATTCGGCCTTGAATATTTTTTTAGGTTTGAAGAACAAGATATAGCAAAGCATACTAGGCTTTTACTCCCTCATTTAAGTACAGTTAAGCCTATTGTTAGGGCTTACCATAGTAATTATGGTAACGGTATTGATGTATTGATATACACTAAAGATTCTAGTGCGTTATTTGTAAAAATTACAAAATTTTTTGAAGAGATAGATGTTGAAATTATGCAAGCAAGAGTATTTACTACCAGTCATGGGTATGCACTGGATGTATTTAATCTAATGATTGTATCAAGCTCAAATTTTATTTTTACAGATCTATTTAAGATGGTTGAAAAAGGGCTTACAAAAGCTATTGAAATGAATTATGAGCAAAATAAAATAAGTATAAGAAAAACAAAACAAGCCATTCACCATAATTTCAATACTGAAGTAAGTTTTCAAAAAAATAAAGAAGGCAATTTTGATCTACAGATTATTACAGATCAAAAATCTGGCATTCTCAACCTAATATCTAACGAAATTAATTCTTTTGGATTCTCGATTAAAGATGCAAGAATAAATACTTTAGGTAATAGGGTTGAGGATTTGTTTGTTATTTCTTCAGATGATAAAAAAATCACTACAGAAAATCTAACTACATTAGCCTCAAATTTAAGGGTAAAATTAGAAAATGAAATTTGACTTTGATAGAGCTGATATAGATAGAATCATTGAAATGGCATGGGAGGACAGGACCTCTTTGGATGCTATTTATAGACAATTTAACTTAAAAGAGGATTCTCTAAAACTTTTAATGTCAAAGGAACTCAAAGCTTCAAGCTATCGATTATGGCGTAAGAGAATGAAGAAAAGCAACTTAAGGCACGAGGCCTTAAGACCTAAAGGAATAACTAGAGCATACGCATCCAATCAATATAAGCAAAAAAATTAATTACCGGTTAACCAGAATCTCCTGCCACTTTTTAACCCCTATCTCATGAATTGATTGACCATTCTTATCAACCGCAACTGTAACAGGCATATTTTCAACAACAAACTCATAAATTGCCTCCATCCCTAGCTCAGGAAATGCTACAACTTTAGCTGATTTAATAGCTTGAGAAACTAAAAAAGCTGACCCCCCTATCGCAATAAGGTATGTTGCTTCAAACTTTTGAATTGTTGCTACAGTTTCAGGGCCCCTTTCCGCTTTACCAATCATACCAAGAACTCCATAATGATCTAACATTAACTTTGTGTAACAATCCATTCTTGATGCAGTTGTAGGACCCGCTGGGCCCACGACCTCATCTCCAACGGCGCCGACTGGGCCAACATAGTAAACAAAACGACCTTTAAGGTCTAAATCATCAGGTAGTTTCTCATTCAATTCTGCAATTTTTTTTAGCTTTTTATGTGCAGCATCTCTAGCGGTAAGAATTTTCCCAGATAATAGGAGGCTTTGTCCAACCGCCCACTTTGAAATATCTTCCTTAGTAATATCATTTAAATTTACTTTAGTAACACTCTCATTTGGCTTCCAAACTTCTTTGGGCCAAAGATCTAAATTTGGAGGGTAAAATTTAGCAGGTCCACTTCCATCTAAATTAAAATCGATATGTCTATTGGCTGCACAGTTTGGGATTATTGCAACAGGAAGAGAGGCTGCGTGAGTTGGATACTCTAATATTTTAACGTCTAATACTGTTGTTAGACCGCCCAATCCCTGTGCACCAATCCCAAGTTTATTAATTTTTTCATAGAGCTCAAGCCTTAACTCCTCTAACTTAGTACTTGGCCCCAAATCCTGTAACTGTTGAATATCAATAGGACTCATTAATGATTCTTTAGCTAATAAAACTGCTTTATCAGCTGTTCCACCTACACCAATCCCAAGAACACCTGGTGGACACCAGCCTGCGCCCATTTTAGGAATAGTTTCAAGTATATGATCAACAAAATTATCAGATGGATTTAACATTTTTAAATGAGCTTTATTTTCTGAACCTCCCCCTTTTGCAGTAACAATTACCTGTAATGTCTCTCCCTTAACCAGACTTATATGAGTGATTGCAGGAGTATTATCTTTTGTATTTACTCTTCGACCTAGAGGATCTTCAACAATTGAAGCACGAAGTGGATTTAAGACATCAAGGTACGCCCTCCTAACTCCTTCATTCACCATCTCTTCTAATGTTAATGATGATTCCCACTGGACATCCATCCCTTGTTTAACAAATACCGTTATAATACCGGTGTCCTGACAAAGTGGTCTTTTGCCATAAGCTGACAATTTTGAACTCGATAGGATTTGCAGGATAGCATCTTTAGCTGGTGCAGATTCCTCTAGCTCATATGCTCTTTTCATAGCTAATATAAAATCTTCTGAATGGTAATAAGAGATATATTGTAATGCTGTAGCTATTGACTCAATAAAATCACTTTTTTTAATTATATTCATTATCTAATATCCGATTGTCTTAGAGCAATTGATTTGTTGATCTCTTTTCTCAGGATTTTTCCATTTTTTGTTCGAGGCAAGCTATTTACAATGTAAGCAATCTTTGGTGATTTATAAGTAGCCAAATTTTTTCTTCCATACAATATTAAATCATTCGGGTTAATTTGGCTGTTTTCATTTAAAATTAGATAAACCACAACCAATATTTTATCTTGCCCAACTGCTTCTCCAATGGCTGCACAATCTAAAACTGCTGGATGAGCTTTAAAGATCCTCTCTATCTCGTAAGGTGAAACACGATAACCAAAACTCTTTATAATGTCATCCTTACGGCCTAAAAACCATAAATAACCATCTCTATCATAACGAGCATAGTCCCCTGTAAAAAACCAACCGCTATGTTTATGTTTTTCTGTTTCTTTTTCTAAGTTCCAATATTTAATAAACAGCCCAGGGTCGTTATTAGGAATGCATATCATTCCCTCATCACCTGTTTTAACAGGCTTAAGTGTATCAATATCAAGCAATTGAATATTATGCCCTGGCTGAGGAAACCCAGCAGATCCTGGGCGTATAGGGCTATATATGGATTGCGAAATATAATATGAGAACTCAGACATGCCTACAGCTTCATATATATTAAGGTCGAAACGAGCGGTCCATTGATCAAAAATTTCATCTGATAAATGCTCTCCGGCACTCATGCAATGTTTTAAAGTTGCAACATCTTTTTTTACTCCTTGAGTTTTTTGTAAAATTTGCCTGTAAATAGAAGGGACTCCAACAAAAATAGTAGCCTTATGCTTTTTAATTAAGTTAAGCCACACACTCGGATCATTTTTTCCCTCATAAACAATGACGGTTTTGCCATGATATAAAGGATCCATTAATGCTGAACCTAACGCATAAGTCCAATTAAATTTTCCTGTATGCAATATACGGTCCTTGCTATCGGAAAAATTAAACCAGTACTTTGAGGCTGGCTCCCTTCCCAGCAAAGCTCTATGAGCATGCAAAACACCTTTTGGGTATCCAGTCGTTCCCGAAGTGTAAACAAGATAAGCAGGATCATCAGTTAGTGTTGTTGGATTATTACTAAATATTTTTACACTCTCCAACTCGGTATCTAATTCTTTGACAGAAATATTACCAATCATTGCCTCTTGTGAATATTTACCAGAAATAAATACGGTTGCCAAATAAGTTAACTCATCAATCATTGGAATTAAGTCTTCCCAAGTTTGGAAGTCAGTTACCAAAACAGAGGCTTTAGAATCTTTAGCAAGGTAAATAATTTCTTTGGCTGTTAAAAGTGTTGAGGTGGGCACAGCAATATGTCCAGACTTTATAGTCCCCAAAAATGAAATGGGATAATTCAAACAATTTGGAATCCTTATCAGCACTCTTGAATGTGGAATAAGATTGAGCCTTTTTATTAATTCAGAAAATTGATTAGTTTTTTTACTTAATTGTTGGTAAGTAATCTGTGATGAGCCAAAGACATCATCCTCAACAACCATAGCTATATTGTTACCATTATTAAGATTTAATTGTCGATCAGAACATGCTGAGCCAATATTGAATTCTTTTGGTATATCCCATCTCCAAAGAGGATATTTACTTTTGAATTTATCTTTCATTTTATTCATGTAACCGTTCCATAAGGCCAATTTTGTTTTATAACTTGCTTGGGTAATTGATTTAAAACATTCAAAGTGAACTTAATATCCTCATCTTTTAAAGCTCTTAAAGCATGAGCTCGAAGAAGTGTTTGAAGAGCCTTTCCAAACATAGGTGGGTCAAGCATTTCTCCCTGAAACTTTATTGCTCCGCCAAGTAGCGCGTCTGCTTCAGTCGCTGCTTTTAAAATTTTAATTTTTAATGCTACATTAGTTGGAGATGGTGTATATGCAATCTTACAAATATGAATATGCCCAGGATGAATTACTTGTTTACCCGTCAACCCCATTTCACATTCTCGAACTGCATGCTTATAAACAATTCTTGATTCGTCATCTCCATGTAAATCTAACCACCTTCTAACATCATGCGGCTCTAAAAAATCACTTGGCATAGCACATTTACCAATTAGAGTTTCAACGCCACCAATAACTCCCTTACCTATAACCCGAGCTTCAAATATTAATTGATTGAAAAAATAAAGTAATTCATCAATCCATCCAATCGGTGTAATGTTTATACCCATTGCCTTTGAAAAATCATGGATACCAAATACAACATGTTTAACAGTGTGATAGGCCATTAACTCAGAGGCAATTTTTAATGATTTTGGATGCTCAATAATTGGTTGAATAGTAATTGTAGGATTCAATTTGGTAAGGATACTTGATAGATCTCTAATCTCTTCAGCACCATAAACCTCACCGGCCTTGGATAACATAACTACATCAATACAGTTAGCCAGGTTGCGAATAAATTTAATATCTAATTCATACTCATCAGTTTTAAACGAGTTAATTCTAATTGCGATTGTTACATCTGGGCGAGCCTTTCTTAATACAGGTAATTCACTTTCCAGTAATCGCCGACTCATTTCTTTTTTTCGACAGCCGTCTTCTAAATCAAAAATTAAAGTATGTGCTTGTGTTTCATGCGCATGTTTTTTCATTCTTTTTGATGCTGCGGCCATATCTTCATAAGCGCCTAGCGATGAAGAATATTTTATGGGGGGGTAATAAAGCTGAATACCGGGCCAAACACCACCTAACAAATCTTGATTTAATTCAGTTATAGTTTCCAGGCTATCTAATTCAAGTTTTTTACTCATGGCAAGCTCCTAAAAGTTTTAGTTATTTCACTTGAGTTAATAAGATTGATTAAATTAGAATGTTTACTATCCTTATTACTTGGTTTTTGAATTAAATCCCACAATTCAAAATCATCAATTTCGAGAAGATTTAAAAGCTGCATCTTATCTACAGACGACATTTTTTTTACCGACACTTTATAAAAATTGTTTAATAGCAAATCTAATTCTAGTAGGCCTCTTTTACATCGATATGCAATTTTATTATCAATGCTCATTGGGCTTACTCTTAATGGGAAAAATTTTATTTTGTTTTTTAAAAATACTTTTCTTTTTGCTGATTTGCATATTTTTAATATTAGAAATAGCTTTAGATGGGTTAAGACCTTTTGGACAAACATCAGCACAATTCATAATATTGTGGCAACGGTATAGCCGATCAGGGTCATCTAGATCAGCTAAGCGCTCTTCCGAGCCATGGTCTCTTGAATCTGCTAAAAACCTATATGCTTGAAGCAGGCCCGCTGGCCCTACAAACTTATCAGGATTCCACCAAAATGAAGGGCATGCTGTAGTGCAAGCCCCACATAAAATACACTCGTATAACCCATCTAATTTTTTTCTTTCTTCTGGGCTTTGTAGCCTTTCTTTTTTTGGTGGTATTTCTTGGTTAATTAAATATGGTTTAACTGAGTTATATTGATCAAAAAATTGAGTCATATCTACCACCAAATCTCTTATAATAGGCAATCCTGGCATCGGCCTTATAACAATAGGTTGTTTCAAATCCTCTAATTTAGTTACGCACGCTAACCCATTCTTTCCATTAATATTCATTGCATCAGAACCACATACACCCTCCCTACATGACATTCTCATTGATAACGAATCATCCATGCCTTTGATTTTAATTAGAGCATCCAAAAGCATTACGTCTGTTTGGGAAGGCTCAAAATCATAACTTTGCATATATGGTTTTTTATCTTGATCAGGATTAAATCGATAAATTGAAATTTTCATATTATGCCTAGTACACCCTTTCCTTTAGCGGGAATGATTCAACGGTTAATGGTTTTAAATTAACAGGTCTAAATGACATAGTTTTATCAATAGGGTTGTAAAGTGAATGCTTGAGCCAATTTTGATCATCACGTTTTGGAAAATCAAAACGCGAATGCGCTCCCCGACTTTCTTGACGAGCAAATGCTGAATTCAAAGTTGCTTCAGCAACTTCGATTAAATTAGAAAGTTCCAATGCCTCTGTTCTAGCAGTATTAAAAACTTTTGACTTATCTTTAATTTGAAGATTGTTAGTTTTTCTTCTTATATGCTGAATTTCACTTAACCCCTTTTCTAATAATTCTGGAAAGCGAAAAACACCGCAATGATCTTGCATAATCTTTCTTAATTCGTTGCCAACCTCTTTTGGATTTTCACCATCACTATTTTGATCTAATTTTTCTAATCTATTTAAAGTAAATTCAGCAGCATTTTTAGGTAATGGCTTATGTTTTTTATTTTTTGAATTTTTAATAATACTTAATCCTGCAGCCCTTCCAAATACCACTAAATCTAACAATGAATTTGATCCCAAACGATTTGCACCATGCACAGATACACAAGCACACTCCCCCACAGCATACAACCCATTCACAATAGAATTATTGGCTGCGTCCCTTACTTGCCCATCAAGATTCGTCGGAATCCCCCCCATCATATAGTGGACCGTTGGAACAACGGGAATGGGGTCAGTAATAGGATCAACATTAGCAAATTTAATTGCAGTTTCACGGATACCAGGTAACTTTTCATTTATTAATGACTCACCTAAATGTGATAATGTTAAAAAAACACCATCTTTATTTTGACCTATGCCTCTACCTTCTTTAACTTCAGTAGCAATTGCCCTTGATACAACATCACGACTAGCAAGATCTTTAGCTTTAGGAGCATATTTACTCATAAATCGCTCGCCATTTGAATTAACTAAATAACCGCCCTCACCCCTAACTCCCTCAGTAATTAAAACGCCAACATTCAGAATCCCAGTTGGATGAAATTGCCAGAACTCCATATCTTCTAATGCAATATTTGCTCGCGCTGCCATACCTAATCCGTCTCCGGTATTAATATAAGCATTGGTGCTAGCTTGAAAAATACGTCCCGCCCCACCAGTTGCAAAAATAGTATTTTTAGCGTGAAAAATAGCCAAATCACCACTCTTGAGCTCGAGTGCTACAATTCCTAATACTGCTCCGTCTTTGTCTCGAATCAAATCTAAACCAATCCATTCAACAAAAAATCTTGTATTAAGTTCGATATTTTTTTGATATAAAGTATGAAGCATCGCATGGCCCGTTCTGTCTGCAACTGCACAAGTTCTAGATATTGATGATTCACCAAAATTCTTAGTCATCCCACCAAATGGGCGTTGGTAAATTCGCCCATCGTCATTTCTGTCAAAAGGCATGCCTATGTGTTCAAGGTTGTAGATTGCCTCGGCAGCATTTTTACACATGTACTCAATAGCATCTTGATCTCCCAAATAATCAGAGCCCTTTACAGTATCGTACATATGCCATAGCCATTTATCGTCTGATACATTTGCTAATGCTGCAGCTATCCCTCCTTGAGCTGCGACAGTGTGCGAACGAGTTGGGAAAACTTTTGAAATTACTGCGACATCTTGCCCTTCTTGAGAAAGTTGAATTGCAGTAGTTAGGCCTGATCCCCCTCCTCCAAGAATTATTGAATCAAAGGTAAAATGTTTAATCATCACCTAGCCCCATTTAATTAAATAAAAGCTTAAAATTAAAAGCTGTATATTTATCATCATTAAAAAACAAAAATTGACTGTCCTACGAATGGCAAACCATTTTATATAATCCTCTGTGACATGAAGTACTCCAATCCAAGCATGAAAAAACATTATGTAAAAGAATATTAAAGTTCCAAAGCGCACCAACCAGCTATCAAACATAGAAATCCAGCCGACATAGTCAAAGACAGAGTGATTTAAAATTAAAATCCCCATAATCAAGAGATAAATAACCATAAATAAAGCTGTAAATCTCTGATATATCCATTGCGTCATTCCCCCAAACGGCTTTTTTATCCATCTAATATTCATATCCAATAAACCACAATAGCTGTCAATATAAAGCTGACCACCAAAACAGTTTTGCTGCTTAGCCTAGCCATAATCAAGTCATTACCAATTTGTAAATCTAATAATAGATGTCGCAAACCAGCTATTAAGTGATGAATTAAAGCCCAAATAAAAAATACCCCCATAGTTTTTACCGGCCATGTATTTAAGATAAGGATCGTCTCTTTAAAGTTTACGTCTGATGATAGTGAGTGACAAAAAGCCCATGTAAGAAAAGGCATCAATAAGAATAATAGAACACCACTCATTCGATGAAGAATAGATACTAACGCCGGCAAAGGGAGTCTGATTGAAAAAAGATTTAAATTTTTAGGTTGTTTTGAAACCAAAACTAAGCCGCTTCTCTTACAGCCTTTGCAACCCAATCAATAAGTCTTGGATCAAAAGGCTTCGGAATAAAATATTCTTTTCCAAATGACATAGACTGCATTTCATATGCATCTAAAACAGATTGTGGCACTTCTTCTTTGGCAAGATCAGCTAGGGCTTTTGCAGCGGCAACTAGCATATCATTAGTGATCTCTTTTGCTTTAGCATCTAATGCCCCCTTAAATAGAAATGGAAAACCTAAAACGTTATTAACCTGATTTGGGAAGTCTGAACGCCCAGTTGCCATAACAATATCATCACGAATTGAATGAGCTTCATCAGGTAAAATTTCTGGGTCTGGGTTAGCAAGAGCAAAAATAATTGGATTTTGATTCATTGTAGAAAGTAAATTAGGAGAAAGAAGATTTGCTCCAGAAACCCCAATGAATACATCTGAATTATTCATTGCTTCTTCCAATGTATTACATTCTGATTCTACCGCAAGATCCTGATTATATTCATTTAAATTATCTCTTTTTTTATTAAGAACTCCTTTACGGTCAACTAATAATATATTTTTAGCGCCCATTAATTTAAGCAACCTAGCACAAGAACAACCAGCTGCACCAGCACCTAAAAATACTATGTTAACTTCTGATAAATTTTTCTTTTGAATTTCAAGGGCATTAATTAATCCAGCAGCTACAATTACTGCTGTTCCATGCTGATCGTCATGAAAAACGGGGATATCTAATCGCTTTTTCAACTCTGATTCAATATAAAAACAATGAGGGGCTGCAATATCTTCTAGATTGATACCCCCAAAAGTGGGGGCAATATTGACTACTGTTTGAATAAATTCATCAGGGTCTGAACAATCAACTTCAATATCATAAACATCAATATCAGCAAACCGCTTAAACAACACGCCCTTACCTTCCATTACAGGCTTACCTGCTAAGGCACCCACATTACCAAGGCCTAGAACAGCTGAACCATCAGTAATAACCGCTACTAAATTACCTTTATTGGTATAGCGATAAGCATTAGATGGGTCCTTTGCGATTGCAAGGACTGGTTCCGCCACGCCTGGAGTGTAGGCCAACGCTAACTCATCTGCAGTTTCACAAGGTTTAGTTGGGTTTACTGATAGTTTTCCAGGAATCGGAAACTCGTGATAATCGAGCGCCTCTTTTATTTTTTTATTCATCTTATTCCTATTCGAGTTCTGTTTTATAATAATGATCGAGGGTGACACATAAACCTAATCTCCACTCAATAGGCTTATCATCATAAGTGTATGACAGCCTTTCAACACTTAACAATGGTGAGCCCTCAGAAACACCAAGCATAGAAGAAGATACTTTATTGGCTGATACAGCCTTAATTTTTTCATCTGCATGCAGCATCTGAATACCGAAATCAGTTTCATACATCCGGTACATCGACCCTTTTTTTTCAATAACCTTTTCAGATGTCAAGCCACGAAAGGAAACTGATGGAATCTTAATAAAATCTAAAATGAGTGGTTTCCCATTAAAGGTAAGTAATCTTTTTATTGAAATAAGAGTTGATGAAGTATTGACGCCCAAAGCTCTTGCTATTTGATTGCTTGCCTTCTCCCTCTCGAAAGAAATTAACTTATTTTCTAACTTTTCTTTCTTTCCTGATTTTTCAGTGAGCCTTAAGAATCGTAATTGAATATTTTCTTCCTTATGCGTTGAAACAAAAGTGCCTTTACCTTGCCGTCTGATAAGAATTTTATCTGCAGCCAAATCATCAATCGCCTTTCTAACAGTCCCTTGACTTACATTATATTTTTTTGCTAGCTCCATCTCGCTTGGGATAGATTGCCCCGGTCCCCATTCAGCACTGACCAGGCTTTCAGTAATTCTTTTTTTTACTTGTATGTATAGAGGATTCATCAAAAATACCCTTAAAATGTTATTGTTAACTTATATGTATCTTATATAAGACTAAATAATAAATCAACTACTTTTTTTATAAAAAAATAAATCATAAATAATAATATAAACTACTGATTTTTATATAATTTTTAATTATTATTCCTTTTTAACTATCATTACTCTTATATAAGACTATAAAAATAAATTGACATATTTTTAGTATATGAATAGAATCTAAAATCAATTAAATTTTTAATACCAATTATGAATAATTTATTTAGGCCAAGAAGATCGATGCTTTATGTCCCTGGTTGTAATAGGCGATATCTTAAAAAAGCCGAATCATTGCGTGTCGATTCAGTTATTCTTGATCTAGGCGACCCTATTCTAATCGAAGCAAAAGAGCAATCACGTCAAAATGTAGTTGAATTTGTGCAAAATGGCAACTATGGCAAAAGAGAATTAATAATTCGCGTTAATGATTTTGATTCACCTTGGGGGAAGGATGATATTGAAGCAATAGCAAAGCTTAGCGTTGATGCTATTTTATTTCCCAATATTGAATCGAGAGCTGATGTATTGTTAGCAATTAATGAATTGGATAATGCGGGAGGGGGAAATATTCCCATCATGGTCATGATTGAGAGCCCACTTGCCGTTCTTCACGCTGAAGAAATTGCAAGCTCTTCAGATCGAATTGCATGCATGATACTTGCAACATCTGATCTAATCTCTCAACTTAATGCCAGAAGTACTCAAGAAAGAATTGCCCTTACAGCTAGCTTATCTATTGTGATTTTAGCTGCTAGAGCCTACAAGCGATCAGTTGTAGATGGAATTCATAACAATCTTACAGATGCTAATGCATTTGAATATGCCTGCAGAATGGGAAGGGATATGGGGTTTGATGGCAAATCTCTTGTTCACCCTGATCAACTTCCCTATTCCAATGATGCGTATACACCGAAAATGACAGAGGTTGATTTAGCAAGAGAGATTATTAAGGCTCTGGCTGAAGCCAATGCGTCAGGACGAGGAACTGTTGTCGTAAATGATAGATTTATTGAGCATCACCATGCAAATGCAGCAAAAAGGCTACTAATGCTTCACGATATGATAACGGAGATAGAAAATGAGTAAAAGTAATTTTTTAGAAGATTTTATAGTTGAGCAAAAAATTACACACGCTATTCCAAGAACATTAACAGAAGGCGATTCGTCAATCTATATTTCCTTAACGGGAAATCGCCATCCTTTGTATTGTGCTCAAACATTTAGTAATCAATTGGGATTTAGCAAGACGCCTCTAAATGATTTTCTTGTATTTCATATTGCGTTTGGTCGAACTGTGCAGGATATCTCCTTAAATGCGGTAGCTAATCTTGGTTATGCTGATGTGAGATTTATAAAGCCAGTTTATGCAGGTGACACCATCCGAAGTGAGTCAAAAGTTATTGGCATTAAAGAAAACTCTAATAAAATTTCGGGAATTGTTTATGTGCACTCCATCACTAAAAACCAGGATGATGATGAAGTGTTGTCCTGGAAAAGATGGGTCATGATCCCAAAAAATAATAAAGATGCTGTTATTAAAGAATCGGTTATGGAAGAGCTCCCAAAAACAGTTTCAATAGATAACATACAGATACCTAAAGATCTAAATGTATCAAATTTTGATTTTAGTGCTACTGGTTCATCAAGGGTTTGGGATGATTTTAATGATAATGAGTTTATCAATCATTCAAGAGGTTTAACAATTGATGAAACAGCACATACTTTAGCCACTCACCTGTATCAAAATAATGCGAAGTTACATTTTGATGCGCATATGATGAAAGGTACAGCTTTTGGTCAGAGGCTAATTTATGGGGGTCATATTATCTCACTATGCCATTCAATAAGTTTTGAAGGGCTTGAGAATGCTCTTAATATTGTTGCTATTAACGGAGGAGTACATAGTAACCCAACTCTGGCTGGCGACACTATATATGCAAAAACAATTGTTATAGGCAAAGATAAAATTGATGGTCGAGATGATATTGGACTTCTTAGATTGAGATTAATAGGTATTAAAAACCTACCCTCTTCATCGCTTGATTCAATTTATCAAGAAAATACAAATGATAAAATTTACAACCCAAACGTTGTGCTTGATTTAGATTACAGCGTAATAATGCCAAGAGGAAAGTAAAAATGAATTTAGTCCACCCAAACGATGCTTTATTTCAGGGCGAGAAACCATTTACTGCAATACCTTCATGCGAGCATTTTGCAGGAAGTGAAAAACTCATAACCAAAGCTTTAAGCTTTCAAGATGAATTAGGGCCAATATTTGATATTACCTGTGACTGTGAGGATGGAGCAGCGGCTGGTCAAGAAGTGGAGCATGCTGAGATGATTGTAAGAATTCTAAACTCAGATATAAATAAATATAAAATGGCTGGTGTAAGAATTCATGACTTTACCCACGCCTCATGGAGGAATGATGTAGATATTATTATTAAAGGTATTGGCGGCATAGTTAGCTACATCACAATTCCTAAGTCGACAGACCAATCACAAGTAGCTGAAATGGTTGATTACATAAAAAAACAAGCTGCGTTTTACGGGATTAAAAAAAATATCCCTATTCATGTTCTAATAGAAACACACGGAGCACTAAAAACTGTTCATGATATTGCTTCCATTGATTGGGTTCAAGTTCTAGACTTTGGCCTTATGGATTTTGTAAGCGGTCACCATGGAGCCATAAGAGCGTCAGCAATGAGAAGTCCTGGTCAATTTGAACATCGATTATTGGCTCGCGCTAAAGCCGAGGTTGTAGCAGCAGCAATAGCCAATGGTGTTATTCCATCTCACAATGTAACGCTTGATCTTAAGAATGCTGAAGTTACTAATAATGATGCTAAAAGAGCACGAAACGAATTTGGTTTTTTAAGAATGTGGAGTATTTACCCTACACAAATCCAAGCGATTGTTGATGCTATGAAGCCTGACTTTAGCGAAGTTCTCGATGGCGCACAAATCCTTATTAAGGCTCAAGAGGTAAATTGGGGGCCAATTCAATATAATGGCGAATTACACGATAGAGCAACATATCGATATTTTTGGAAAATTTTACAAACGGCAAAACTTTCTGGAATGGAGCTTCCTGAGGAAGTCGTTGAAGCATTCTTTAAGGAAAATTGATGGGAACAAAAGACTCAGCTGGATTGAGATTTAGACAAGCTGTAAAAGATGAAAGTCCACTTCAGGTGGTAGGCGCTATTAATGCATACCATGCCATACTTGCTGAAAAATCTGGGTACAAAGCAATTTATTTATCAGGTGGAGGTGTTGCAGCTGGCTCATTAGGAGTTCCTGATCTTGGGATTACAACTCTAGAGGATATTTTAGTAGATGCAAGAAGGATAACTGATGCATCCGCCCTCCCCTTATTAGTAGATATAGATACTGGTTTTGGTGGGGCTTTTAATATTGGACGCACGATAAAGTCGATAGAAAAAGCAGGGGCTGGAGCTATACATATTGAAGATCAGGTTTTAGCAAAAAGATGTGGACATCGCCCAAATAAATCAATAGTGAGCAAAGATGAGATGGTTAATCGCATCAAAGCAGCTGTTGATGCTAGAGAAGATAATAATTTTGTAATCATAGCAAGAACAGATGCTTTTGCAGTTGAAGGCCTTAATTCCGCATTGGATAGAGCAAAAGCATGTGAAGAAGCAGGTGCAGATATGATTTTTCCAGAAGCAATTACTGACCTTAAAACCTATAGCGAATTTACAAAGAATATTAACGTGCCTGTTCTAGCTAATATTACCGAGTTTGGTTCAACCCCTCTATTTACTATTGATGAATTAAAAAGTGTCGGTATCGCGATTGCGCTATATCCATTAAGTGCTTTTAGAGCAATGAATCAAGCCGCTCTTCTTGTTTATCAAGGTCTTAGGAGAAATGGTACTCAAAAAGATTTAATCTCAAAAATGCAAACCAGGGAAGAGTTATACGAATTCCTTAATTATCATGAATTTGAGAAAAAACTTGATAAATTATTTAGTGATGAGAAATAAATCATGAGCCAATTAGAACCAAAAAAAATAAAAAAAGGTGTTGCGCTTTCGGGAGTTAATGCTGGACAAACTTCAGTTTGTACAGTTGGCCATACGGGAAATGATCTTCATTACAGAGGTTACGATATTATTGAGCTGGCTGAAAAATGCTCTTTTGAAGAGGTTGCCCATCTATTAATTTATGGAGAGCTTCCCAATCAACAACAGCTTAAAATTTACCTAGCTAAGTTAAAGAAAGTACGCGATTTGCCTCATGAGCTAAAGCTAGTTCTAGAAAATATTCCAAAAAATACACACCCTATGGATGTAATGCGAACAGGCTGCTCAATGCTTGGAACTCTTGAGCCAGAATCAAATGAAAGAAATATTGATCAAACACGAAATATAGCAGATAGGTTAATTTCAAGCTTTGGTTCTATGCTTATCTATTGGTACAAATACTCTCATGAAGGTATTAAGCTAAATCTTAATACTAATGAAGATACTATTGCTGGGCACTTCTTAAGCTTACTTCACAATAAAAAACCTTCTAAACTCCATGAAAAAGTAATGAATACTTCTTTAGTTTTATATGCTGAACATGAATTCAATGCATCAACATTTGCATCGAGAGTTATTGCTGGGACCCTTTCAGATTTTTATTCGTCTGTTACAGGTGCTATAGGGGCCTTAAGGGGATCTAAACATGGTGGCGCTAATGAAGCAGCAATGGAGATCATTTCTCGCTATCAATCACCAGATGAAGCGGAAAATGATATCAGAGAAAGAATGGCATTAAAAGAAATTATCATTGGTTTCGGTCACCCTGTATACACTATTAGTGACCCAAGAAATGAATGTATTAAAAAAGCTTCGCATTCACTGGCAGTAGATGCAAACAAATCACTGCTTTATGACATCTCTAACCGAATTGAAAAGGTAATGTGGGAAGAAAAGAAAATGTTTCCAAATTTAGATTGGTATAGTGCATCAAGCTATCACCTTATGGGGGTTCCTACAGAGATGTTCACCCCTATTTTTGTTATTTCCCGAACAACTGGATGGGCTGCACATATTATAGAACAGAGAATTGATAACAAAATTATACGTCCTAACGCTGAATATATAGGACCAGAAAATAGAACAATAACCCCTATCGAAAAAAGATAATAACCTAAGGAAAAAATGTCTAGTATGATGCAGTCGTATGATAAAGAAATCGAATCAATAGCAAACTATGTAGTAAATTTTAAAATTGATAGTAATGAAGCTTTTAATACAGCTCGTAATTGTTTGATTGACACTCTAGGCTGTGGCCTTGAGGCCTTAGATTATCCAGCATGCATAAAACTTTTAGGACCAACGGTCCCGGGGACAATCGTACCAAATGGAACAAAAATACCTGGTACAGATTACCAATTAGACCCAATCAACGGCGCTTTTAATATTGGCGCTATGAATCGTTGGTTAGATTTTAACGACACCTGGCTTGCCTCAGAATGGGGGCATCCATCGGATAATCTTGGCGGTATTCTAGCAACAGCTGACTGGCTGTCAAGAACCCGTATTAACGCTGGAAAAGATCCTCTATTGATGAAAGATGTCTTAGAAGCAATGATTAAGGCACACGAGATTCAGGGCGTAATAGCTCTTGAGAATAGCTTTAACCGAGTTGGTTTAGACCATGTAATGCTGGTAAAGATAGCTTCCACTGCAGTGATTACAAAAATGCTTGGTGGCTCAAAAAAAGATATAATGAGCGCCCTTTCAAACGCCTGGATCGATGGGCAAAGCTTAAGGACTTATCGTCATTCGCCGAATACTGGCTCTAGAAAATCATGGGCTGCAGGCGATGCAACTAGTCGAGCTGTAAGACTTTCTCTAATGACGATGAAAGGTGAGATGGGTTACCCAACTGCTCTTAGTGCAAAAAAATGGGGTTTCTCTGATGTTTTATTTAAAGGTAAAGCACTTAAATTTAAACAAGGGTATGGAAGTTATGTAATGGAGAATATATTATTTAAAATATCATTCCCAGCAGAATTTCATGCTCAGACAGCAGTAGAGTCAGCTTTTCTTCTTCATACAGATAACATCTCTAAAATTGATAGCGAAGAAAAAATTAAGGATATCAAAGAAATTATTATCACCACTCATGAGTCAGCAATCCGTATTATTGATAAAAAAGGCCCACTTAGCAATCCTGCTGATCGAGATCATTGCATTCAATATATGGTTGCTATTGGCTTACTAAAAGGTAGTCTTACCGCTAAAGATTATGAAGATAACGTAGCAAATGATCCAAGGATTGATTTATTGAGATCTAAAATGTTATGCAAGGAATCAAATCAGTACAGCAAAGATTATCTAAATCCGGACAAGAGATCAATAGCAAATGCAATTCAGATTTTTTATACAGATGGGACATTTTCTAAAGATATACAAGTTGAATACCCAATTGGGCATAAAAGACGTCGCGAAGAAGGTATTCCAAAATTAATAGAAAAATTTAAAACTAATCTAGCAAGGCAGTATGACACTGACAGAACTAAACACATTCTTAATATTAGTCTTGATCAGTCAAAGTTAGAAGCTTTGCCAGTAAATGAATATGTGGACTTATTTTGGAAAGGGTAAACGTTATTTTAATCGCTCTTTAATCGCTTTTAATTCTTGAGTTGAATCTAGATATGATTCATAGGATTCCAAACTACAACGAGAATACCAATAACGACTGTTTACCTCATCACCTTCTATTTTATGAAGAACTGCATGAATCAGTTGCGCAACTGGTGAGTTAATATTTTGTACAATCTTATGTGCCCCGTCCCAATCGTCTGAAAGAAGAATCAGATCAATAGCTTCAAGACACTGTTCATTAAATGAGTTCATCTAAGAGCTTTTCTTGCTCAATCCTATAATCACAATTATCTTTATGTTTTTCTAATAAACCATTGATTTTAAGTGATTCTTCTTTGCATAATTTACATCTATAGTTGTTTACTGTGGGGTCTTTTTTTTCCTGCGGATAATCTATATAAAATTTTTTTTTCATAAATATATTCTATCAAAAATTATATAATACCCCAACATTAATCGACCTACCCATTCCTGGTACTGCTACTCCGTTATTAACTCCCGTCATCATTGTTGCACCCTGACCTATATAAGTTCCACCAAGTGGGTCACTATACTTTCTATCAAAAAGATTCGTTAGGGACATGTTAAATGTTGCATCCATGTAGGAATAATTACTAGCTATATTTACCAAGCTATACCCTGGTGTCTGGTGTTCGTTTCGTATAGAAGATACCCTTCCTTTTCTTTTTACCGCAACTAGCTCTAAGTTATTTCTCCATGAACCAGATATTTGCTCCAATGCAAGCTTAAGATTCAATGGCATTATTCTATATAGATTATCATGTGTATTATTGTTCCTTCCTCGGACATATGCTAGCGAGCCTGTCACCTTTATGTCACCAAAATTCTTATAATACCCAAGATTTTTGAATCCACTTATATTAAACCCATAAATCCTTGCTGACTGGTTATCTAAGCTTAATGTGCTAAATCCATCTGATCTACTCATACAGCTTTTACCTACAACACTGCAAGCAACTGCGTCAATATAGTCATTAACATATGTAAAGTAAGGGTTAAATTTAACTTGATACTCTTGCTTTTTATAATCATGCCACTTGCTTGACCAGGAAATAGTATGAGCTGTTTCTGGTGATAGGTTGATATTACCTATATAACCATTACCATCACCATAAGAGTTATTCATATTAGCAGCCATTATCCATGTCGACCATGTATAGCGCTCGTAAAGATTTGGACTTCTATTTTTAATTGCGTAGCCAAATTCTGATGTGTATTTTGGTGAAATAATATATTCTGAAAGTATGGTTAAATCCCAGTTATGATCTATTTTTGTCCGCTCACTAGCATTAAAAGCTGCTGAATTACTCTTTTGATTATTTGTCATGCCACCAAAAGTATTTACATCTGCGTACCCATGTACCTCTCCTGCATCCATCCTAACCATTCCATATCTCAGCCCAACTGAAGTCAGAAAATCTGGTTGCCATGAATGAGTTAATTCAGCATAAACATCATAACGATCGCGAGCTCCATTATTAATATTTATAAAAGTATTTGGAGACATACTGCCCGTCCCACTAGCCGCCCATAAATCATCAAGTCGGTATCTTTGAAATTCCGATCCCACGGTAAGAATATTTTTTTCATCTAGACTAATATCAGCCTTTACAGTAAAACCTACATTTAATCCTTCACTATCCATTGGATTGCCAGCAGCATTATTGGAATACCAATATTTCTTATCTGGACCAAAATTCATTGAGTGATCAGTGCTCTCAATGTAGGCACGTGCTTCCATATCCCCCCAGGAAAATTGATCTATATACATCAAATTAAGACTTGTACTATCATTTCCAGTCATATCCATCCTCTGATTAATAAGGCCTTGATAAGGAGAATGTTGTTCATAAAGCTTAAGATTAAATTCTGATGATCCTTTTTTTAATCCAAAATCAAGGAGATGGTTAGAAATTTTATAGGCAGAGGAACCAGCTATATCTCCATCTATCCAACCACGGCCAGAAACATTTGCTCCCGCTTTGAAATTGGCCGCTGAGCTATAATTTTTAGCATCAATATAATTACCACTATATTTAATCGAAAACCTATCAGTAGCTATAGCCGTATTAATATTAGTACCAAAAGATTGATTATTGCTTCGATAAATAGTTCCAAAGCTTCCTTTTTTGATCACTTCACTGGATTCTGAATATTCTGGAGCTTTTGAATTAACAATTACTGTTCCCCCGATACTATCACCACCCATACTAACGGGTGTAATACCAGCAAAAACTTTGATTTCATCAACATTATTAATATCAATATATGAAAATGGAGAGTTTGAATGACTTGCACAACCTGAGATAAGATCGACCCCATCAACCCTAACCTTAATTCGATCATCTGCAAGACCATGAATAACTGGCATACCTGAAGCTCCAGCATTTGATATATTATTAGTACCAACAAAATAATTTAACAATGAGCCTGCATCACTGGAATCTACTGCACTACGAACTATCTGTTTTTTTTCAAGAGTTTTACCCAAGGACATATTGTCCATTTTTAAAGGTGACTCAACTTTAATTACATCAGCACTAATATTAACCTCAGCCCATGCATTGTTAATACTTAAAAAAGTTACTGCGTAAAATAAATGCAGACCTACTTTGAAATTCTTTTTCATAATCAACCTAAATATAAAATATATAATAATCCCTTCTATTTATCTTGAAGGAAATTTGTAAAATTTAAATTTAAGCTACAGGTGGGGCGTTTGGTAGGAGTGATTCTAAAAGATATGTGTAGGAAAGCTGCAATCTATAACTATTATCTATTTTATCTTCCAGGCGATTAACAACGATAGCTTTAAAACTAAGATTATTTAGAATTAAATTTTCATCTGATGAGGAGCAATAACTGCAATGCACCATTGGGTGAATATCACTACTATCATTAGAGTCACTGGTATTAACGAGCTTAATCCCTGTAGAAGAACATATAACTTCATACTGGCCTAACTCACTTGATGCAGTACTTGCTTGAGATAATAGTGGGGATAAACTAATGAAAACAACAGCTAAAATAGCTATCAAATATACACTTTTATTTTTTCTTAAATCTACCATCGGGTGAATTCTAAATGAAAATATAGCAATCTGTCAATTACAGAGTAATTACAAAAAAACTAGTTATTCCAGAGCTTTGTTTTAGTTATAGCAAATAATCCTATAAAAGATATTAAAAAAAGCCCTAAGGATAGGCCAAAGGTTGAGAACCATAATATAGGTACAACCAACCCTGCTACAATAGAAGAAAAAAGCATCTGAGAAAATGCCTGACCAGATGCTGCTGTTCCTCTCATTTTTGGAAATTGATCCAAGGCTGCAATTGAAATAATAGGCATTACTGCAGCCATTCCAATATTATATAAAGCAATAAAACCTATATTTATTAACGCATCATTTGCAAAAAAGAAACAAAAAAATAGATTTAATAACACAATAAGAACCATCCAATAATATCCGGCTCGAAGAAGCTTTTTAGGGCTTATTTTGCCCGCAGACTTTTTGGTAATAAATGAACCAATCATCATTCCAATAACAGTAGGTATAAATAAATAACCAAATTGCTGAAAATTAAAACCCAAATGATCCATAAGAAAAACTGGACTGGCTAAGACGTAAATAAAAAAAGCAGAAAAAGTAGCAGAAACAGAAATAATTAATAATAAAAATTCCCTATTAGCAATTAATGACTTATACCTGCTTTTAACATTTGTAAATGAAAATGGGAGTCGGTCTCTTATTGGCATTGTTTCTGGGAGCACATAAGAGCTCATAACAATCATCATAGCTGAATATAAGGCTAGAAATATAAAGATAGAATGCCAATCAAATCCTAGTAGCAAACCTCCTATCATAGGAGCAATTGCTGGAGCTATTCCAAAGATGATTTGTATAGTTGCCATTACCCTCTGGGCCTGAGCTCCCTCATATAAATCACGAACCATAGCACGCGCCACTACATTACCTGCTCCACCACCAATCCCTTGAAGGGCACGAAAAAACCATAAGGACTCTACAGATGTAGACAAGGCACAACCTATTGAAGCTATAAAAAATAAGGAAAGTCCCCATTGAATTGTTTTAATACGCCCTATTGAGTCTGATATAGCCCCATGAAGTAGGGTCATAACTGTATAAGGGACTAAATAAAATGTAAGTGATTGCTGAATAAATTCAGGAGAAGTTACAAAATCATCTGCAATAATATGGAATGCAGGTAGGTAAGTATCGATGGCAAATGGTGCCAAACTAGCAAGCATTGCAAGAGTTATAACTCTTGAATTAAAAAAAAGATGCATTATAAGTCCTACCTTAAATTAAGGCACAGAATGAAAGTCTGCTAGACGATCCTTCTCTTCACCCTCATTAATTCTTTTTGAGTTCTTATCAGTTCTAAATATTATGGGTTTAGCTTGTAATTCAGGATTTTGTGCGTCAATAACTGCCTTCTCAATTACATTTCGATTTGGAGAAAGTGAACAAACAGGATCAGCACTCTCTGCATCTCCTGTAAGTAAAAATGCTTGACAACGACAACCACCTAAATCATTCTCTTTTTCTGGACATGACCGACATGGCTCTTTCATCCAATCATCACCACGAAATTTATTAAATGCGGGCGAATCATACCAAGCACCTTTAATCGGATCATCTTTAACATTTGGAAATTCAAGATTTGGAATTACTCTCGCAGAATGGCAAGGGAGCACGTCACCGTTGGCTGTGACAATCATAAATACTTCACCCCATCCGTTCATACATTTCTTAGGTCTTTCTGCATAATAATCAGGGACGACAAAGAATATCTTCATTTTATTACCAACGCGATCACGATATTGATTGGTTACTAATTCAGCATGGTCAATTTGTTCTTTTGTTGGCATTAACTGGTTTCTGTTGATTAAAGACCATCCATAGTATTGAGTATTAGCAAGCTCAACGTAATCAGCTCCAAGTGCTTCAGCCATTTCTAATATTTCTTTTATATGATCAATGTTGTAGCGATGTATTACGACATTTAATACCATAGGGTAACCCCTATCCTTGATCATAGCCGCTACTTTTTTCTTTAACTTAAATGTCTTTGTATCTGTAATAAAATTATTAATTTCTTCGGTTATGTCATGCATTGAAAGTTGAATATGATCCAACCCACCTTTTTTAAAAGCATCAATTCTTTTGTCAGTAAGGCCAACACCGGATGTAATTAAATTACTGTAATAACCAAGCTGATGAGCTTCCTCGACTATTGTCTCAATATCATCTCGAAGTAATGGTTCGCCACCTGAAATTCCAAGTTGAGCAGCGCCCAATTCTCTGGCTTGGTTTAGAACACTTATCCAGGATTTTGTATCTAATTCATTCTGAGTATGTTTATCATAATCTGTTGGGTTATAACAGAACGCACAATGGAGTGGGCAACGATAAGTAATTTCTGCTAGCAACCAAAGTGGCTGTGTAGTAGTAGTAGTACTTGAAACACCATTATTCTGATTAGCCATATTTAATGTCCTTAATTAACCTTCTCTATCCAAGCCTTCTCTAATGCAAGCTCTATCATACCAACAATATCTTTTTCAAGGTTTGGTGTGTCTGGAAACTTTTTTTCTAGTGATTCTGTGATGAGAGTTATTGAAGATTCACCATTGACAAGATTTAATACTTCACCTGCTCCCCCATTAAGTTTCACCATACCTTCAGGAAAAAGAATAACATAACAGTCTTGAGCTTTTTCCCATTGGAATCGATGATGAGCTGCAATTTTATAAATGTCTGTAGTCTGAATCGTCATAATTTTAATTTATTGGTTGCCTCAGATAATCTCGATCTTCTACCTTAATCTCAGAAGATGCAAGCATAATTGAATCAGCAATCACCCATAAAACATTAAGCTTAAACTGCAATATCTCAAGAGCCTGCTCCTGGGTCTCTCTAGTTCTACTAAAATAATCTAATGTTACACCTAGACCATGCTCTACATCTCTTCTGGCTTCGGTTAGCCTTTTTTTAAAGTAACTTAGGCCTGATTCATCTATCCAAGGATACATTTTGGGCCATGAGCTAATTCGTTGTTGGTGTATATGAGGAGCAAATAACTCAGTTAACGACGAACAGATTGATTCTTGCCAAGAGCGCTGCTTAGCGAAATTTATATAGGCATCAACAGCAAATTTCACACCAGGACTAACATGCTTAAGAGAGGTAACGTCTTCTCTTTTAAGTCCCACAGCTTGACCTAGATTAATCCATGCCTCAATACCACCGACAGCATCACCTTCGCCATCATGATCAAGAATTCTTACTATCCATTCTTTTCTTATATCTTTATCTGGACAATTAGATAAAATTGCAGCATCTTTTAAGGGAATACTAATTTGGTAATAAAACCTATTTAATACCCAACTTTGAAGCTGTTCTTTTGATAACTTTCCTTCATACATCATCACATGAAAGGGATGGTAGATATGATAACCTTTACCTTTTTGCCTTAACTTCTCTTCAAACTCTTCTCTAGTCCATGGTTTAGTCATTGAATATGTCCTTTAAATTATAATGTCCATACCGTCATATGAAACCTCAATATTATGCGAATTCAATAATTTTCTCTCGTCTGAATCTTCTCTTAAAATTGGGTTGGTGTTATTAATATGTATTAAAATTTTTCTTGGTTTTTTTAGACTGGTCAATGTCTCCATTATGCCGCCTTTACTTGATTGATCTAAATGACCCATTTCGCTAGCCAGCTTATCATTGATGCCATGTCTAGACATTTCGTCATTAGTCCATACAGTCCCATCAATTAAAACAACATCAGCATTAGCCATGTATTCCAAGACATGATCCTCAATAACCCCTAATCCCGGCGCATAAAATAAATTTGTGCCCGACTTTGTGTCTTCAATCTTGTAGCCAACATTATCTCCAGGGACAGTATTATGTCTATGTGGTGAATATGGAGGTGCTTCACTTTTTAGGGGAACAGCAGTAAAAATTAAATCATCTGCTTTTGGGATCGAATAAGGAACTTGCTCGGTTGAAACTTCATGCCAATTAACACCTCTAAAATGGCCTAAAATATTAAATATTGGATAACCTGTTGTCATATCCTCATAAACTGATTTTGTACAGTAAATATCCCATGGTTTATCGTGCTCTCTCAGTATCAGCAGACCTGTAGCATGATCTATTTGCCCGTCAGTTATGACAATAGATGATATACCTGTATCTCTAATTTTTCTTCCTGGCTGAAGAGGTGGAAATGACTCAATTTGTGCTCTGATATCTGGAGAAGCATTGAATAAAATCCAATCTACTCCATTCGAGCTAACAGTAATAGAGGATTGTGTTCTTGCTTTTAAATTTGGGTTGTTTTTTCTCAAACCTGCACAATTTTCACAGTTACAATTCCATTGAGGAAAACCACCACCGGCGCCAGATCCTAAAACTCTAATATGCATACTGAATCCAAATCATTATATTTAATCGATGAATATTGAAGTACTATCAAGGAATGTAACAGGGGAAAATATCTATTCCAAACTCATGATATCCATGAGTTAATCTGAAATAGTTCGACCTAGGATCTTAGCGATAGCAGATAATTCATTCATCAATATTTTAAGTTCATCAGGATTAATTGCTTGATCAGCATCACACCAAGCCTCACAAGGATTGGGGTGCATTTCAACTAGAAGACCATCTGCACCTGCAGCAATGCCTGCTCGAGATAATGCAGCAACCATCCACGCCTTTCCACCAGAATGAGATGGATCAATAATAACTGGGAGATGTGTTTCTTTTTTTAGAACTGGTATAGCAGTAACATCTAAGACATTTCTATAATAGGTCTCAAATGTTCGAATACCTCTTTCACAAAAAATAATATTATGATTCCCACCGGCAGCAATATATTCTGCAGCCATTAACCATTCTGAGATAGTTGCTGACATACCTCTTTTAAGAATTATTGGAATATTAACCTTTCCAACCTCTCTTAGAAGTTCAAAATTTTGCATGCTTCTAGTGCCAATTTGAATTACATCAACTTTTTGCTCAAGAAATTTATCAAGATGTCTAATATCTAGAAGCTCAGTAACTATAGGTAGACCTTCATTATCAGCTGCTTTACGAAACATATCTAAACCATCAAAACCTACACCTTGAAAAGAGTATGGGCTCGTTCTTGGCTTAAAGGCACCACCACGCATTAATTTTACACCTGCTGCCTTAACAGCTTTTGCAGACTTCTCCATTTGGTCAGTAGTTTCAACAGAACAAGGTCCAGAAATAATTTGTATATGTTTGCCACCGATCGGATGACCAGACATATCAATAACCGAGTCTTCTTTATGCCATTCTCTAGCAACAATCTTATAAGGTTTCACGATATGCAGCGCCTGCTCAACACCAGGAAGCGCTTGTAATAGTTCCGGGTCTAATAGACGTTCATCACCTACTGCTCCTACTAAGGTTTTCTCTATACCTTTGGATATCGTAGCTTCTAGGCCTTTTTTCTTAATACGAGACACTACATTTTCAATTTGTTCCTCAGTGGCAGTGTTGTTCATTACAATAATCATATTTGAATCCTAAATATTACAATTACTCAAAATTTTAATAAATTTATCATTTTCCAACTCTAGACCGATACTTACCCTTAAAAATTCTGGCATTTTATAATTTGCAATTGGTCTAATAATAATACCGTTTTTTAGTAAATGCTGATAATACATCATTGCAGCCAACTCGTCTTTAAATTTAAAAGCTATAAAATTTCCATATGACCTAATAAATTCTATACCTAAACTAGAAAAAGCATTTGTTAACTGCTTCATCCCTTTGTCATTTATTTTTTTACTTGTAACAATAAAATCATCATCATCTAATGATGCAATTCCAGCAATCTGTGCAAGGCTATTTACATTGAAAGGTTGGCGAATTCGATTTATAACCTCAACAAGGTTTGCGCTTGAAACACCATAACCAAGTCTCAGACCAGCAAGTCCATAAGCTTTAGAAAAACTTCTTGAGATAAGTAGATTTTTATATTTAGCAATCCAGTCAAAAGCCTCTGACTTTAAATTATTATCAAGATATTCATCATAAGCCTCATCAAGAACAACAACAATATTATTGGGAACCTTATCTAAAAATGATTTTAATGTGCTTTTATCAATCAATGTTCCAGTAGGATTATTTGGGTTAGCAATATAAATAACTTTTGTATTCTCATTGATTGCTAATAGAAATTGATCTAGGTCATGGGCATAATTTTTTGCTGGGACTTCTATTCCTTTAGCCCCAACTGCTTGAGTTACAAGAGAATAGACAGCAAAAGCATGCTCAGAATATATAGCCTCATCATTTACAGACAAAAATGTTCTAGCTACAAGCTCTAGAATATCATTTGATCCATTTCCTAAAACGATCTGATTTGTCGCAATATTAAATTTTTTATTAATAGCCTGTTTTAAATAAAAAGCATTGCCATCTGGGTACCTAGAAATCTCCTCAATGTTATCCTCTATTGCTTTTTTTGCTTTTGGACTAATGCCCAAGGGATTTTCATTTGATGCAAGCTTAACAATATCGTTCTCTGGTATGCCAAGTTCTCGAGCAACCTCTTTGATTGGTCTCCCCCCTTCATATGGAAGAATTGTATTAATATATTTAGGAATTACAATAGAATTCATTTTTTCTTACTTAACAGGATAGGATCCCAGAATTTTAATAAATGAAGCTTTAAGCTCAAGTTGATTTAGTGACAATTTAACAGCCTTATTCTGCACGTGACCCTCTATATCTATGAAAAAAACATACTCCCAAAGTCCTAACTTTGAGGGTCTAGACTCTAATTTTGTCATACTCACCTTGTTCTTTGCAAACGGTGAAACAAGTTCTGCAATTGCTCCAGGTTTATTTTTAGTAGCAATTACAATTGACGTTTTATCCTTACCACTCGGCTTCACATCATGTTTAGACAAAACTAAGAAACGAGTAGTATTATTAATTTCATCTTCAATATTTTCGAATAATATATTTAGGTTATATAAGTCTGCTGCCTTATTACTGGCAATTGATGCAGAATTTTTTTCCTTAGATGAAATTCGTGCACCTTCAGCATTACTCATTACAGCTACCTTATTTACATTCGGTAAATTAACCATAATCCAATCATGACACTGCGCTAAGGATTGACCATGAGCATAAAGTGTTTTTATCTTGTCATTAGATTTATTTTTGGAGAGTAAACAATGGTGTATTGGCAATATTATTTCACCACAAATTTTTAGATCCTTAGTTAATAATAAATCTAGAGTTCTACTGATAGCGCCTTCAGTTGAATTCTCAACAGGAACAACTCCGTAATGTGAGCTATCAGACTGTACTGAATTAAAAACCTCATCAATACTATCTTTAGGACTTAAATCAATATTTCTGCCAAATTGACCAATAGTAGCTTCTTCACTAAAAGTGCCTAAAGGGCCTAAAAATGAAACTGAAATTTTTTTTTCGAGAGCCCTACAATTAGAAATAATAGATTTAAAAATATCAATAACACCCTCTTTTGATAATGGGCCTTCATTCAATGCAGTTAATGCAGATAAAATTTGCGCCTCTCTTTCTGGGCGATAAATCACTCCATCATTTTTAGTCTGTCCAACATCTTTAGCGAGACTAGCTCTTTTCGACAATAATTTTAATAATTTCTTATCAACACTATCAATCTCAATTCTTAGTTTATTTAAATTTTTTTTCATTGTTTTAATTATTTTTTTCAAATCTACGCATAAAATCAACAAGTGCTGTTACACCTTCTATGTCAATAGCATTATAAATAGATGCCCTTAAACCACCAACTAACCTATGCCCCTTTAAACCATAAAGTCCGCTTTCTTCAGCCTCACTAACAAATTTACTTGTTAGACTATCATCAGAAATACTAAAAGGTACATTCATTCTAGACCTATTACCAGAATCAATTCTATTGTAATAGAAATCACTAGAGTCAATATAATTATAGAGGTCCATGGCCTTCTTGATATTTTGTGCTTCTATTGACTCAAGACCTCCTCGAGCTAAAATCCATTTAAAAACTAAGCCAGCAATATATATACTAAATGTTGCTGGAGTATTAATCATAGAATTGTTATCTGACTGTATTTTCCAATTAAAAGTAGAGGGTGTTCTTTTATCAGCAACATCTATCAAATCATCTCTAACTATTACAAGTGTTAATCCTGCAGGACCAATATTCTTCTGAGCCCCAGCATAAATCACACCATAATTTTCAATATTAATTGGCCTAGAGAGAATGTTAGATGACATATCACAAACTAAAGGAACATCTTTGATATTTGGTGTATCAAAGAACTCTACCCCATGAATCGTCTCATTAGAACAGTAATGAAGATAAGCATCTTCCTTAGAAGATTCCCACTCATTAAATTGCGGAGCTTTTCTGTAGTCAATAGGCTCCGAAGTAGCACTCAACTTTATTCCATTAAATGGCTGAGCATCATTAAATGTTCGTTTAGACCAGTATCCGGATACTACATAGCTAGCGGTGCCATTATTAAGAAGATTCATCGGCACCATAAAGTTTTGGGTTATTGCACCACCCTGCAAAAATAAGACTTTATAGTTTTTGGGAATTCCGAGCAAAAGTCGAAAATCACTTTCAGCCTCTTCTATTATTGGTAAATACTGTTTACCTCTATGTGACATTTCCATTACTGACATCCCAGTTCCATTCCAATCTAGGAGTTCGGATTGAACTTTTTTCAAAACATCAGATGGTATAGCCGCTGGACCTGCTGAGAAATTAAATTTGCAACTCATCTTGGCCATCATCGTCATCTATCTGGTCAGCTTCCACAATTTTTTCAATTCCAGATAATTTTTCGTCTTTTGATAAATTTATTAAGGTTACACCTTGCGTTGCTCGTCCTAGCTCTCTTATTTCGTTAACTCTTGTTCGAATTAAAACTCCACCAGTTGTAATTAACATAATTTCATCATGATCACCTACTAATTTGGCAGCGACAACTATTCCATTTCTATCGCTAACCTGAATAGCTTTAACTCCCTGTGTCCCTCTTCCTGATTTTCTGAACTCAGAAAGAACTGTTCTTTTTCCAAAACCGTTCTCAGTTGCAACTAATACAGATTGCTCTTCTGAAGAGGCAATTAATAATGATAGCACTTGCTGATTTTCAGTTAATTTCATACCACGGACGCCACGAGCATTTCGCCCCATACTTCTGACATCGTTTTCATCAAACCATACCGCCTTACCTCCATTTGATACTAATACAATATCATTAGAGCCATCTGTAACTCCTGCCCCAACTAAAAAATCTCCATTATCGAGTTTAATTGCAATAATTCCTGACTTTCTTGGATTTGAGAAATCAGATAACGGTGTTTTTTTAACGGTTCCTTTAGCTGTTGCCATAAATATAAATTCATCGTCAACAAAATCTTTTACTGCAAGAATCGCATTTATTTTTTCGCCTGGCATTAATGGGAATAGATTAACAATTGGTTTGCCCTTACTAATACGGGTACCTTGTGGCACCTCATATACTTTTAACCAATAAACTTGCCCTCTACTAGAAAAGCATAAAATATTGTCATGAGAATTAGCAACAAACATTTGCTCAATAAAATCATCATCTTTAGTAGTCATTGCTTGCTTTCCACGACCACCTCTTTTCTGAGCTCTGTACTCATCTAAAACTTGAGCTTTTATATAGCCAGTATTAGAGAGAGTTACAACCATATCTTGAGGTGTAATAAGATCTTCAATCGAAAGATCTTGAGCATTGGCAATAATCTCACTCCTTCTTTTGTCTCCATATTGAGTCTTAATTTCATCAAGTTCAATTGTAATAATCGCCGAGACCCTCTTAGAGTTTGACAATATATCCATTAAATCCAGAATTGTATCCATGATCTCTTGGTACTCTTTAACGATCTTTTCTTGCTCAAGCCCAGTTAATCTCTGAAGCCTTAACTGAAGAATTTCCTGTGCCTGATTATCTGAAAGTCTGTACCCCTCTTTATTTAAACCATAATCCTTTAGTAAACCTTCTGGTCTTGATAAGTCATCTGATGTTTTCTTAAGCATATCTTCGACAACTTTAGACTTCCATAAACGAGCCATTAATTCTTTTTTTGCATCAGGAGGAGTTGCTGCTGCTTTAATAATTTTTATCATCTCATCAACATTAGCTAATGCTACTGCTAACCCCTCTAAAACATGCCCTCTATCCCTTGCTTTTTTCAGTTCAAATACTGTTCTTCGAGTAATAACTTCACGACGGTGCTTTAGAAATGCATCAAGAATTTGCCATAGATTCAGTAATTTAGGCTGACCATCTATAAGAGCAACCATATTCATGCCAAAACTATCTTGAAGTTGTGTTTGTTTGTAGAGATTATTTAAAACCACGTCAGGGATTTCGCCTCTTTTCAACTCAATAACAACTCTCATTCCAGACTTATCAGATTCATCACGTAAATCTGAAATTCCTTCAATTTTTTTATCTCCTACCAACTCTGCTATTTTTTCAATAAATGACTTTTTATTTACTTGGTATGGAAGCTCATCAATGATTATTGATTCTCTATTTCCTTTCTCAAGGTCTTCAACATGCGTTCTTCCTCGCATAATAACTCTTCCACGGCCAGTCTTGTAGCCATCCCTTACACCAGAGATACCGTGAATAATCCCAGCAGTCGGAAAGTCTGGGGCAGGAATAATTTCTATTAATTCATCTGAAGTGATTTCTGGATTTTTTAACATTGCCTGAAGGCCATCAATAACTTCTGATAAATTATGCGGAGGAATATTTGTCGCCATGCCTACAGCAATACCTGAACTGCCATTGATTAAAAGATTTGGTAATCTAGTTGGCATTACTAATGGCTCATGCTCCGAACCATCATAATTTGGGCCAAAATCAACTGTCTCTTTATCAAGATCAGCTAACAGCTCATGGGAAATTTTAGACATTCTAATTTCGGTATAACGCATTGCTGCTGCATTATCTCCATCAACTGAACCAAAATTACCCTGTCCATCCACTAACATATAGCGAAGGCTAAAGTCTTGTGCCATCCTAACAATAGTATCGTAGACTGCTGTATCACCATGGGGGTGATATTTACCAATAACATCACCAACAATTCTTGCAGATTTTTTATATGGACGATTAAAACTATTACTGAGCTCATGCATTGCAAAAAGAACTCTCCTATGAACAGGCTTGAGACCATCTCTTACATCAGGAAGTGCTCGACCAACAATAACGCTCATTGCATAATCGAGATAAGATATCTTCATCTCATCTTCTAAACTAACTGGGATTGTTTCTTTGGCGAATTCGTCCATATTTTGACTTTATTTTGGTTGTTTAATTTATGTGAAATTTTCTATTATCTTATCATGTAACCCAGTTGAAGAAAGTGGGTTTTATACTTATTTATTAAGGTATTTTAAGTCAACTTTTATATCTTCAATATCTTCCAAACCGACTGCAATCCTAATTAAATTATCTGATATACCTACCTCAGACCTTTCTTTGTCAGTTAATCTAGAGTGTGTTGTTGAATTTGGGTGAGTAATTGTAGATTTAACATCCCCAAGATTGGCTGTAATTGAAAGCATTTTAGTAGAATCAATCAGATTCCACGCCTCATTTTTTCCACCTTTTACCTCAAATGAAACAATGCCTCCACCTGAAGATTGTTGTTTAAGAGCTAATTCATATTGAGGATGAGACTTAAGGCCCGGATAATATACTTTCGAAACTTTTTTCTGTGTTTCAAGCCACAATGCAAGCTCAAGTGCATTATTAGAGTGCGCATTCATACGTAAACTTAATGTTTCTAAGCCCTTTAAGAACACCCATGCATTAAATGCGCTCATTGTTGGGCCAGCAGATCGTAAAAAAGAATAAACTTCCTTCATGTCATTCTTATTTCCTAATACGGCACCTCCAAGGCATCTCCCCTGACCATCTATATATTTTGTTGCTGAATGAATAATAATATCAGCACCGAATAAAATAGGCTTTTGAAGTGCTGGTGTACAAAAGCAATTATCAACAATTAACTTAATGTTTGATCTGTGAGCTATTTCCGCGAGAGATTTTATATCGCAGATCTCAGTAAGTGGATTTGATGGGGTTTCTACAAAAAATAGTTTTGTATTCTTCTTTATTGCATGAGACCATTCATCTAAATTGGTAAAATTAACATATGTAACATCTAAGCCCCACCGACACAAAATGTTATTTAAGAGCTGAACAGATGTACCAAAAATACTTTTTGATATTACTACATGATCACCACTAGAACAAAGTGACATAAAGCAAGCCAAGATAGCAGACATCCCACTAGAAGTTGCTACACATTTTTCAGCTCCCTCCAGAGTAGCAAGACGCTCCTCAAACATTTTTACAGATGGATTTGTAAATCTAGAGTAAACATTTTCTTCCTCGGAACCTGAAAATCGATCGGAAGCTTCTTTAGCATTCTTAAACACAAAACTTGAAGTTAGGAATAAGGCCTCTGAATGCTCTCCCTCTCCAGTCCTTATTGTTCCAGATCTAATGGCATCAGTGTTAAATTTAGTTTTATTCATATTTTTCTTATATTTAAAATTTATATATTTATTGCAAAAAAAAACCCGTTCAGCTATGACGGGTTATCATCGCTTTAGCTGTTATTTTTATAGCGCCCGCAAGCTGTTATCTTCAAATCGGCGCTTTTTGTATTATGAGGAAAATTATGTTGTGCGTCAAGATACATTAAGTTATGCATGCTCTTGACCAAGCTCCTCGACTGATGAATTAATTAAATTCAAATCAAGTTGTGCAGAAGAGTTTGAGGCTCTTTCTTTAGTCGAGTTTTCAGCTCTTCTCGATTCAATCTTACGTAGATAAGTATCATCAATATCACCAGTAATATATTTTCCATCAAAACATGAACAATCAAAATCCGTTAGTAAAGAATTTTCGTGGGTAATATTAGATTTTAAATCTTCCAAACTTTGATAAATCAGACCGTCAGCACCAATTTCATTGCTAATTTCTTTATCATTTTTCTCAAAAGCGATTAACTCGTTAAGCGTTGGCATATCAATACCATAAACATTAGCATACTTTACGGGTGGGGCTGCTGAAGCAAAATATACATTGTTAGCCCCTGCATCACGCGCCATCTGTACAATTTCTCTAGACGTTGTTCCTCTAACAATAGAGTCATCAATCAATAAAACATTCTTATCCTTAAATTCAAATTTAATAGGATTTAATTTCTGACGGACCGATTTTTTTCTAAGTGCTTGGCCTGGCATAATGAAAGTTCTACCTATATATCTATTCTTAATAAATCCCTCACGAAAGTCTACTTTTAGATTTTTTGCCACCTGTTGCGCACATGGTCTACTGGTATCTGGTATTGGAATAACTACATCTATCTTAATATCACTCCATTCCTTTTTGATTTTTTTTGCTAGTGTTTCACCCATATTTAGTCTTGTTTGATACACAGAGACCCCGTCAATCATTGAATCGGGCCTTGCTAAATATACATATTCAAAAATACATGGGGACTTTAATGCGGAAGGGATACATTTCTTAGAATAAAAATTCCCATCCAGATCAATAAAGATTGCCTCACCAGGTTCAACGTCTCTTAATAATCTAAAGCCTAAAACATCAAGGGCAACACTTTCAGATGCCACCATATACTCAGGACCATCCTGAGTTTCATTAATACCAATTACTAACGGCCTGATACCATGTGAATCTCGAAATGCAACTAAACCAAAATTAGCAACCATTGAGACTACCGCGTATGCTCCTTGGCACCTTTTAAAAACTGTAGTTACAGCATCAAAAATGATACCAGAAGTTAATACATTTTTTTGAGTTGCTTGCTCAATTGAGTGAGCTAAAACGTTTAATAGAACCTCAGAATCTGAGTTAGTATTGATATGCCTAAGATCTTGCTTAAAAATATCTTCTTTTAATCTATCAGCATTTGTTAAATTCCCATTATGACCAAGAACAATTCCATAGGGAGAATTTACATAAAGAGGTTGAGATTCAGCATTTGATGAGGATCCTGCAGTTGGGTATCTTACATGGCCTATTCCAGCATTACCAACAAGATTTCTCATATGCCTAGTGTGGAAGACATCCTTCACATAACCATTATTTTTATGCATATAGAAACGACCTTGGTCAGAGGTAACAATTCCTGCTGCATCTTGGCCGCGATGTTGAAGAACTAATAAGCCGTCGTAGAGCATCTGATTTACTGGTTTATTAGCTACAATACCTATAATTCCGCACATAAGGCTCTCTTAAAAAGTTAGGTCAGCATACTGTCGTATTTTACATTGATACGCCATTCAAAAGGTAAATATGGCAAAGTTTTTTCCATAGTTTCTTTTAGTAATAAAACTACTGATGATGTATACCATGATTCTGATAATGAAAATTCACTTTTCTCTACTAAATAGATAATAAGTATAGATATTAACAAGCCCCTTATAAATCCAAAAAAACCACCCATAAAAATATTAATGAAGCTTAATCCCGCTGATTTAATAAATTTATTAATTAATTTTATAATCAAGGCAGATAGTATTAAAACTAAAATAAAAATACAAAGATAGGTAATAATTTTATTTATAGGTGCATCAAAACCAAATGGAATATATGAAGTAAAAATAGTGCTATATTTATTCGCACAGTAAAATGCCAGTACAAGGCCGATCAAGGCAAGAAGCTCTCTTATAAAACCCCTATAAAAACCAAAAAATAGTGATATTAAAATGATGAATGCTAGAAAGTAATCGATAAATACCATTTAGATTATTCTCGCTTAATAATTCCAGGAAGATTAGCTTTTTTGAGAACACCTAATGCTGTTTGGGCTTCTACTTTTGAGTTAAATACCGTAGTAGATAACCTTAATTTATCCTTTCCAGAGATTTTGATCATCTCTAACCGAGCTTCATACCCCATAGACTTTATAATAGCTAACAATTTAGTTGCATTAGTTTCATCTGAAAAAATCCCTACTTGTATAAAATATGGTCCTTCATCCTTATTAAAACTTCGAGATTCTTTAATTTTTACCAAATGAGTTATTTCTTTTGTATTTGTTTTAGATAAATTCTCTGATTTAAAAATATTACTATCAATAATACTGTCATTATTTGTTTCTAGGAATGAAATTTTTATTGGGGCTTTTAAATTGATATTCGTTCTATCATTAAGAAAAAATATTGATAGTATGAATAATAAAATCAGAATAATAACAGCGCCAAACAAACGAATTTTTGCACGCCTTATCATCACACTTTCTTGAAAAGATTCTTTATTTTCAGCCATTAGGAATTATTGTATTAAACATTCAGAAACAGTATAAAAGGAACCAAATACGATTATATTATCATTAAGTGATGATTTTTCGTAGGCATTCATATAAGCTTCCTGCAAATTATCACTGTTATAAATTATGGCATCACGTTTACAAGACCTTATTGCATTAATAATTTTAGTGGTGGGCATAGCTCTTTTTGAATTTATCTTAGAAATGTGCCATTCATCAACTAAGTTAATAAATAATCCAACAATGTCTTTAATAGATTTATCTTCTAAAATTGAAAATACTGCACAAACCCTACCCTTGTTCTTGTATTTAGATATAAAATTATACAAACATAGAGCGGCCTCTGGATTATGGGCAACATCCACTACTACAAATGGATTTTGTGAGAGGATTTCAAGCCTGCCCCTTAAATTACATTCTAATAATCCATTAACAATAGCTTCTTTTTTAATATCGAAATTAATTTTTAGTAATTCAATACACCTTAAAACTCCTGCAATATTTCTTAGTTGATGCAAACCTTGAATACTTGGGTAAGGTAATTCAACTTCACTTCGGTCGGTTCCAATATAATCAAAATTCTCATGCTTGCAGTTAATTTTATAATCTGTATCAATAATTGAAACATTTGCACTAATATCATTTGCATATCCAAGAACTGAACTTGGTGGGTTGTCAAAATTTATTATTGCATGTTTATTTTTTCTAAATACACCTGCCTTTTCATAGCCTATTTTCTCAACAGTATCTCCTAGATAATCCTGATGATCTAAGCTAATCGAAGTTATTAATGAAATTTCTGGCTCAAATACGTTAACTGCGTCATGTCTTCCACCAAGACCCACCTCAAGGATAGCAATATCAACATTTTCCTTAATCATCAAATCCATTGCAGCTAATGTCGTTATTTCAAAGTATGTAAGCAATATATTTTCTCTAGAATCATCAATATATTTAATTGAGTCGACAATCAAATCACTAGATAATAATTTTTTATTTATGCTAATTCGCTCATTAAAATTAAAAAGATGTGGAGATGTGTAGCAGCCAACATTAAACCCAGCCTGATATAAGATTGATTCGAGAAATTTACAGCATGAGCCCTTACCATTTGTCCCTGCAACAATAATAAGTGGAAAGTCTGGATTTAGATTACATAAATCCTTAATTTTTTTTACTCGATCAAGCCCTAGCGAAATAGTCTTTGGGTTGATTGAGTCTATGTATTCGAGCCAATCATTTAAAGAATTAGATAAAGGTGGGTCTATAGGCACTAATGAACTGTAAGGTTAGATATTAAATTTGCTAGCGATTTTCTTAACTGTCTTCTATCAACAATCATATCAATCGCACCATGATCTAAAAGAAATTCAGACGTTTGAAAACCTTCTGGTAACTTCTCCCTTACTGTTTGCTCAATAACTCGTGGTCCTGCAAATCCTATTAAAGCCCTAGGTTCAGCAATTATTAAATCCCCAAGCATGGCAAAACTTGCTGAGACACCTCCCATCGTTGGATCAGTTAATAAAGAGATGAATGGGAGCTTGGCTTTACTTAACTTAGTTAAAGATGCACTTGTTTTTGCCATCTGCATAAGTGACAAGAGGCCTTCTTGCATTCTTGCACCTCCACTAGATGTAGCACAAATAAAGGGGCATTTATTTTTAATTGCAGCATTAACAGCGAGAACAAACTTTTCACCAACGACCGAGCCCATTGATCCACCCATAAACTTAAATTCAAATACTGCAATAACAATTGGCATAGACTCTATTAAACCTTGATAGACTACTAGCGCATCATTTTCATTGGTTTTATTTTGAGCCAAGGACAATCTTTCTTTATAGCTAATAGTATCCTTAAATTTTAGAGTATCTCTAGGTAGTATTTTATGGAAAAGCTCAATTTGCGCTGGGGTATCTAAAAGCAATTTGATTCTTTGTCGAGCACTAATTCTATTATGAAAATTACAGTTTGGGCAAACCTCCATATTTTTTTCTAGATCAGAACGGTATAAAACAGATTGGCAAGATGCACATTTATGCCATAATCCCTCAGGTATATTCTTCTTAAGACTTCCAACAATCTTCTTAATTTTTGGTGGAACTACACTTTTCAACCAACTCATATAAATTTAACTCTCATTTAATTTTAAGAAATAGTGCTTTTTATTTCAGTCATTAAACTTCGGATATTCTCCAGAAGATCTTCTTGGTTTGAATTTTCAACCTCTTTAATAATTCGACTTCCAATTACTACAGCATCTGATATTAATGCAACTTGCTTTGCAGTCTCTGCGTCTTTAACACCAAAGCCAACTGCAATAGGTAAATTACTATATTTTTTAATATTATTAACTCGATCAGAAACTTGTTTTATATCAATATTTGCTGAACCTGTTACTCCTTTTAGCGATACATAATATAAAAATCCAGTTGCTTGCTCAGTAATAAGCTTAATCCTATTATCTTCAGTTGTAGGTGATAAAAGAAAGATACTATCTATATCTTGTTCTCTTAATAATGTTACAAAATCTTTAGATTCTTCTGGGGGATAATCAACAGTAATAACTCCATCAACATCCGCCTCCTTAATTTGGTTAACAAAATCCTTAATCCCGATCGCCTCTATTGGATTTGCATAGCCCATTAGAATAATTGGGGTCTTAGTATCTTGTTTTCTAAATTCCTTTACTAGCTGAATTGTTTTTTTTATTCCTACATCATTTGCTAATGCCCTCTCACTTGCTCTTTGAATAACTGGGCCATCTGCCATAGGATCTGAAAAAGGTATTCCTACCTCAATCATATCCGCTCCTGATTCAACAAGAGTGTGAAGCATATTTACAGTCATATCTGGATGAGGATCACCTGCTGTGATAAAAGGAATTAACGCTTTTTTATTTTCACTTTTTAAGCGCAGAAAAGTAGATTCAATTTTTGACATATTTATAGACTGAGCCCTGCAATTCCCGCAACTGTATTAATATCCTTATCACCCCTACCCGATAAATTAACTAAAACAATCTGCTCTTTAGACATTGTTGCTGCAAGTTTTTCTGCATATGCTAAGGCATGACTCGTTTCCAGGGCAGGAATAATTCCTTCTATCAAACATAGATTATGAAATGCTTTTAATGCATCATCGTCGGTTACAGCTACATATTCTGCTCTACCTGAATCCTTAAGCCAAGCATGTTCCGGCCCTACGCCAGGATAATCTAAACCAGCAGACACGGAATGAGTATCTATAATTTGTCCTTCATCATTTTGCATTAAATATGTTCTATTTCCATGTAAAACCCCTATAGGGCTATTAGATGTTAAGGGTGCAGCATGCCTACCTGTTTCAACTCCATCACCCGCCGCTTCTACTCCTATTAATCGCACATTCTTATTATCAATATATGGATAAAATATTCCCATAGCATTTGAACCACCTCCAACACAAGCTAAAATTACGTCTGGTTGTCTACCAGCTAATTCTGGCATCTGTGTCTTGCATTCTTTCCCTACAACTGAATTAAAGTCTCTCACCATCATAGGGTAAGGATGTGGTCCTGCAACAGTGCCAATAATATAAAAGGTATCTGATACATTGGTTACCCAGTCTCTTAATGCTTCGTTTAATGCATCTTTTAGAGTTTTAGAACCGCTTTCGACTGGTACAACTTTAGCGCCTAATAACTTCATCCTATAAACATTTGGTGACTGTCTTTTTATATCTTCCGATCCCATATACACAACACACTCAAGACCTAGTCTTGCAGCTATAGTAGCAGTTGCAACACCATGCTGACCGGCCCCAGTTTCAGCAATCACTCTCGGTTTACCCATTTTTTTTGCCAATAGTGCTTGGCCAACTGTGTTATTTACTTTATGAGCTCCGGTATGATTTAAATCTTCTCTTTTTAAAAAAATCCTTGCCCCGCCAATTTGGTTTGTTAGTCTCTCAGCATAATATATGGGGCTAGGTCTCCCAACAAAATGTTTTAAATCATGATGAAACTCTTTTAAGAAGTCAGGATCGTCCTTGAATTTATCGTACATGTCCCTTAGTTCATCTAGTGCTTCGACAAGTGTCTCTGCTACAAAGGTTCCACCAAACTGACCAAAGTGGCCAAAAGCATCGGGTAAATCATATGCCTGCATTTGTAACTCCTAAAATAAATTCTTTCATTAACTTATAATCTTTTAAACCTTTATCAACCTCTATTCCACTACTAACATCAACACCATATGGACTAATTGTTTTCAGCAAAGTTTTTATATTATCTGGGGTTAATCCCCCAGCAACAATAAAAGGTTTTGAAGGATTTGGTGGGATTGCACCCCAATCAAAAACTTTTCCGCTGCCCCCTTTTTTATCTTTTGAGTAAGTATCAAGTAGAAGGGCTTTTGCAGAATCATAATCCTTAATACATTTTAACAAATTTACGTCAGATTTCATCGAAATTGCTTTTATATAGGGCAAATTAAACTGTTTGCAGAATAGTTCATCCTCGTCACCATGAAACTGAAGTAAATTTAATGGGCAGCCTTTTATCGCTTCTTCTACTTCAGATTTACTTTGATTTACAAATAAACCAACCGTTGTAATAAATGGAGGTAACTTTTTAATTATTTCATTTGCATTCTTTATAGTAATAAATCTAGAGCTTTCAGAATAAAAAACAAACCCTAAAGCGTCTGCACCTAATTCAGATGCACTAATTGCATCTTGTAAATTTGTAATACCACAAAATTTAACCTTAGCTATCAATCTAATTTTCCAAAAAATTTTAGTTTATTATTTGCCAGTGGTAAGCCCCATTTATCATCATACTTTATATTGGTTAGATATAAACCATTTGGCATAAAGGTGGGTGGAGCTTTTGATCTATCTTTTTGGGTTAATAATAAATTAATGAAATCAGGCTCTTTCAATTCACGCCCAACTAAAATTATAGCTCCAAGCATATTTCTTATTTGATGATGTAAGAAGCCATTAGCTCTTACAGTAAAGATATAGTCATCACCAGATCGCCTAACATCAAAAAAATAAATTTCTCTAATTGGGGAAGTTGCTTGACATTCAGAAGACCTGAATGAACTGAAGTCATGCTCACCGATAAATTTAGTACACGCTAGATGCACCATATCATAATTCAATGGATAAAAATTCCATCCAGCATATGCATTCCATAACGCAGAATTTATTGAATTATTAATAAGAAGGTATTGATATTCTCTCTCAACCACTGAATATCTTGAATGAAACTCATCTGGAACCTCTTGAGCCCAGATAACCCTTATCGATTCAGGTAATAACGAATTAACTCCTTTTATCCAAGCACTAATAGGTCGAACAACATCAGTATCAAAATGGATAACTTGGCCCAGTGCATGAACACCAGAGTCAGTTCTTCCTGCAGCAGATACAGTAATTTTCGATTGAGCAATTGAAGATAAAGCACCTTCAATTAATATCTGAATATTTGGTACATCGGTTTGTCTTTGCCAACCGCAAAATAATTGTCCATCATATTCTATTGAAGCAGCAATTCTCATAAAATCAAAAGCTGGATAGATATAATTGATAAAATAAAAATTATTACCCAGATGTAATCAATTGCTTCAGGTCTAATAATAGTAATTTTATTATTTAATTTATTAATATTTTTACTTTCTAATTGGCTTATTATGTCTACATTGATTGTAGATAAAGTAAATCTATGCTTTTTAAAAATTTCTAAATATTCAAAAGTAAGATAAATTCGAGAAGATAGACGCTCAATATTAATACCCATAAATGAAAATGGATAACAAACTTTTATCAAAAATCTTATAAAAAAATCTCTGGGCAGTATATCCATTAATATCATAATAAGCATAAATATATTAATTAGACGGAATAAATTTTCTATAGCCATGAATATTCCCTCGTACGAAATTGATATAAACGAATAATAAAATACTAATTCACCAGGAGTAGTTAATGGATAAATTATTATTAATGCAAATAAAAAATATTTTATTTTTTTAACAAGAGCAAGAGTTGAGAGATTCCTCATACTTGCAAAAAAAAATAGGAGAATGAAAATAAAGGCGTGAATTAAAAAAGAAACTTTCCCAATAATAAAAAGCAATACTAAGCCTAAAAATAATATAAATGAATTAATCACTTATACCTTCATCTTGGATTATTATCCTTATTATTATCAGAATTGAAGTTATCAGAATTAGTCGGGTCATTAAAAGTATCTTTTATAGTATTATTTTCATTCTGACTGACAGGATTTTCTTGTGATGAATCATCATGTAATGAATTTTTATCTATTGCAACATCACTAACTACCGATTCATTAGTTTCATCATCACTAGCCCAAGATGAAACAGGGTCATGGTTAATCTCCTTCTTCTTTTTTCTAACAATAAATAACAAGCCGAGCAACAAGGTAAGAAGAAAGATAAGCGATAATACAAAAATAGGCTTAATAGGCTTATTTTCAACTTCCTCATCAATAATAACTTCTTGAATAATATCCTGATTCTGATCTGTAATAGAAGATTGAAATGTATTAGGCGCATCCTCAGCTGATTGTTCTTCATTATCCTTATTAGCTTCCTTAAGTGGAGCTTCTTGTAGCACATTAGAACCATCAATTGAATCAATAATAGTTTCTGTGACATTTATTTTTGATTCTTGAGGCTTAATGAGCTTTTGATTACTCTTCTCAATTGCTTTTAACACTTCGTTTTTTTCTGCTAATTTTTTATTTGCAATCTCAAGCTCTTTTTTGAGTCTTGATAGCTCATCTAAATCTTTATTCTTTTTTGCTAAATTATTTTTTGTTTTTGTTTTTTTTGAGAGACTCTTCCATAGGATATTTTCTTGCTTGAGAATTTTTCTTGCTTCGAGATGGGATAATTTTTTATAATAATCACGAAGAGGTAATATTAATTTCTTACCTTTTATTAAACCATTAAGATTGCCATCAAAAGCATTGGGGTTTGTCTGATATATTGAAATTACAATTTGCTCAGTAGTAATTCCTGCATAAGAATTTTCTCTTGCTATCTGAAATAAGGTCTTTCCTGGTTTTGCTATTACCGTTTTCTTCTTTTTACTAACTTTGGTGCTTGGAATTTTTTTAACTATTTTTTTTGGCTCAACTTTTTTTATTTTCTTCAGTTTGTTTTCTATAGGAACTTCTTTCTTTTCTTGAATTTTTTTTCTAGGAACAACATTTAATGGTGGATCCAGAAGAACAGTGTATTCCCTTAAAATTTTCCCAGTTGGTGATTCAATTTGAATCAATAAATCTAGATACGATTCAGCAACTGGCATCTTGCTTGATAATCTTAATGAGGCTGTATTAGATTTTTTTTGGTTTAGGGTTAATGATAGAGAGATATCATCATGAATTTTTGTTCTCTCAATGCCTTGGGATTTATAATTTTCTCTTGATGCAATTGATGGTTTTAATGTATCAATTTTATCTTCACTAGTAAGGTTTACTTTAATTTCTACATCTAACGGGGAGTTTTGATTTGATTTAAAAATAATTTCACCTAATTGAAGTGAATATGCATTAATTGATAAAAAAGTAACTACGCAAATTAGTAAAAATTTTATAAACTTCATAATCAATTTATTTATCCTTATTAATTAAAATTTGTAACATTCTTCTTAATGGTTCAGCTGCACCCCATAATAATTGGTCCCCAACAGTGAATGCTGATATTAGATTATCGCCGAGTGCCAACCTTCTTATTCTTCCAATCGCTATATCAAGGCTACCTGATACAGCTGCTGGTGTTAGGTTATGTATAGTTGATTCCTTCTTGTTTGGGACTAGTTTTACCCAATTGTTAGCGGATTTAATTAAATCATTAATTTCTGTTAACTCATAATGTTTTTTAAGTTTTATCGTTAAGGCCTGACTATGAGAACGCATTGATCCAATTCGAGTGCAAAGTCCGTCAACATGAATTTTTTCATAATCATTCATTAAGATCTTATTTGTTTCTAATTGGCCCTTCCATTCCTCTTTACTTAATCCCTCCCCAAGATCTTGATCAATCCATGGAATTAGATTCCCTGCAAGTGGAACCTGAAAATTTTCTTTACTAAAATCAGAAGAATGCATTTTATTTAATGCCATTTTATCGATATTAAGTATACTAAAATTTGTTTTTTTAATTTCTGATTCAGCAGATGAATAAAGCTCCCCCATTTGAACTAATAACTCTTTCATGTTGTTTGCGCCAGCCCCACTAGCTGCTTGATAGGTCATACTTGAGACCCACTCTATTGCCCCCACTTTAAGCAGGCCATGAATTGCAAGGAGCATAAGTGATACGGTACAATTACCACCTACCCATGTTTTTATACCATTATTCAAAGCATTATTAATTGTTGATTCATTAATTGGGTCGAGAACAATAACAGATTCATCGGCCATTCTTAACGAAGACGCAGCATCAATCCAGTGGCCCTCCCAATTCTCTTTTTTGAGAGCTAAGTAAACTTTTTCAGTGTAATCACCTCCCTGACACGAAAGGATAATATCCATTTTCGAAAGCGCCTTAACTGAATATGCGTCTAATAAAACATTATCTACATTTGAAATTTTTGGAGCCATCATTCCAACCTGTGATGTAGTAAAAAAGAAGGAATTTATATTATTAAAGTCATTTTCTTCTTTCATTCTGTCTACTAAAACAGAACCAACCATTCCTCTCCATCCAACAAAACCAACTTTTTTCATTTTTTATCCCTTTAGCCTTTCAACGACAGCGTCACCCATCTCCTCACATCCTACTAATTTAGATCCCTCAGAATAGATATCAGCTGTTCGATAACCATCTAAAAGTACTTTTTTAACAGCACAATCGATCAATTTAAATTTATCCTGATCATCAAATGTATATTTAAACATCATTGCTAATGACAGTATTGTGGCAAGAGGGTTTGCCTGATCCTTACCTGCAATATCTGGGGCAGATCCATGACTTGGCTCATACATGCCTTTATTGTTTTCATCTAAGGAAGCTGAGGGCAGCATACCTATAGAACCTGTTAGCATTGATGCTTGATCTGATAATATATCACCAAAAATATTGCCAGTTACAACAACATCAAATTGTTTTGGATCACGAACCAGCTGCATTGCAGCATTATCAACATACATGTGACTCAGTTCAACATTAGGGTAATCAATTGCGGTTTCGGTAACAATTTTTCTCCATAATTCGGTTGCTTCAAGCACGTTTGCTTTATCGACCGAACATAGTTTTTTAGCTCTTTTATCTGCTGTTTTAAATGCTACATGGGCAATCCTTCTAATTTCAGACTCGGAGTAACGCATTGTATTAATACCTTCTTGCTCTCCATTATCATTAATTGAAATTCCACGCGGTTGTCCAAAATAAATATCGCCTGTCAGCTCTCTGACAATCATAATGTCTAACCCTGAAACAACTTCAGGTTTAAGGCTAGATGTATGAACTAGCTCAGGAAACATTATTGCAGGTCTTAAATTAGCAAATAAGTTAAGGGCTTGTCTTATTCTAAGAAGACCTCTTTCCGGACGCATATCCCGTGGAAGTTTGTCAAACTTCCAATCACCAACAGCCCCAAGTAAGACAGCGTCTGCATTTAGAGCTAGGTTAAGAGTTTGTTCTGGGAGCGGGTCTTTAAATTCATCATATCCTGCCCCTCCGATTGATGCATATTCGATTGAATCAGTTAAGCTAAAAGCATCAAGAATTTTAACAGCTTGTTTAATAATCTCAGGGCCAATTCCATCTCCAGGTAAAACTGCAATCTTCATAAATATTCCTATTTAGTAAGCCAGGGAAACTGACTATGATAATTATTTTCAAAATTTTTAATATCAGCTTTGTTCTTTAATGTTAAACCTATCTCATCTAGACCTTCTAAAAGGCAATATTTTTTAAACATATCAATATCAAAACTATAACTATCATTACCATCAATAATTTTTTGAATTTCTAAGTCAATATTTAATCTTAAACCTTCTTCACTTTGAGCTTTCTCAAAAAATAAATCTGTTATATTTTTGTTAATAGGTATTGGAAGAATGCCATTTTTAAAGCAATTACCATAAAAAATATCAGCAAAGCTAGGTGCTAATATAATTCTAATACCGAAGTCTAACAAAGCCCAAGGAGCATGTTCCCTGCTTGATCCGCAGCCAAAGTTTTCTCTTGCTAATAAAATAGTTCCATTTTTATATTGGGGTTTATTTAAAACAAATTCAGGATTAACTTTTCTTACAGCTAATTCTTTTCCAGGTTCACCTCGATCTAAATATCTCCATTCATCAAATAAATTAGGGCCAAAGCCCGACCTTTTAATTGATTTCAAAAATTGTTTAGGAATAATTGCATCTGTATCCACATTCGATCTATCCAGAGGAATAACGATGCCATCATGTTTATTAATTGGCAACATTAATCGATCTCCCTAATATCTACAAATCTACCGTGGATAGCAGCTGCTGCTGCCATTTGCGGGCTTACTAGGTGAGTTCTCCCACCTTTACCTTGTCTACCTTCAAAATTTCTATTAGAAGTAGAAGCACACCTTTCTTCTTTTTCTAATCTGTCAGCATTCATAGCAAGACACATAGAGCAGCCTGGCTCGCGCCACTCAAAACCTGCTTCAATAAATATTTTATCTAGACCTTCTTTCTCAGCTTGTTTCTTTACTAGTCCTGATCCTGGAACCACTAATGCTTGCTTGATATTTGTTGCTACTTTTTTTTCTTTAACAATATTAGCTGCAACTCTTAAATCCTCTATTCGTGAATTTGTACATGATCCAATAAAAATTTTATCAAGGAATATATCAGTAATATTGGTACCCTGCTCTAACCCCATATATTCAAGTGCTTTTTCATAACCTTTTTTATTTGATTCTTTTACCTGTTGCTTAGGATTTGGTATTACTTCATTTATACCGCATACCATTTCCGGGGACGTGCCCCATGTCACCTGTGGCTGAATTATTGATGCATCTACATTAATAACTTTATCAAAAACTGCACCTTCATCACTTACTAAATTTTTCCAGTCATCTACTGCTTTATTCCATAAATCTCCATTTGGAGAGAATGGTCTCCCCTCTAGATAATCTATAGTTTTTGAATCAACGCCTATCAAGCCCACTCTTGAACCGGCTTCAATAGACATATTACATAATGTCATTCGCCCTTCCATGCTTAATTCATTTATTGTAGGCCCAGAAAATTCTATTGCATAACCATTTCCCCCTGCAGTACCTATTTTTCCAATAATATGAAGCGCAATATCTTTAGCGGAAATATAGTCACTAACGTTACCAGTAACATTAACCTGCATAGTTTTAAATTTCCTCACAATTAAGCACTGTGTAGCAAGAACATGTTCAACTTCCGATGTACCAATGCCCATTGCTAATGAGCCAAAAGCACCGTGTGTACTAGTATGAGAGTCGCCACATACAATTGTCATTCCTGGAAGAGTCGAGCCTTGCTCAGGACCAATTACATGAACAATACCTTGCCGCTGATCATTCATTTTGAACTGAGTTAATCTATATTGATCACAATTGCTATCTAGAGTATCAACCTGAATTTTAGATACTGGGTCTAAAATACCTAGCTTTCTATCTGTGGTAGGAACATTGTGATCTGGAACAGCTAAAATAGAATTTGCTCTCCAAATTGATCTATTTGCACTTCTTAGCCCTTCAAATGCCTGAGGGCTAGTCACTTCATGAATTAAGTGGCGATCTATATAGATCAAAAAGGTGTCGTTATCTTCACGAACAACGTGCCTTTTAAATATCTTTTCGTATAATGTTGACGCCATCTAAAAATTTTAATCTCTAAAGTTACCAAAATGTAATGGGAAGTTATTATGTTTTACTTTTACCGTTGAAATACATTCCTGTAGAACGTCTCTCTTAGCCCCATTAACCCTTACCTCGTCTCCTTGAATAGAACTTTGAACCTTAATTTTTGCGTCTTTAATTGTTTTAATAATATCTTTTGCTAGCTCAATCTCAATTCCACTTTTAATGATTAGGTTCTGCTTTGACTTACTTCCAGAAACTGTTTCAATTTTTTCGGAGTCGATTCGCTTTGAGCTATCAGGCTCTTTCTTCTCCATAGCCGGAAAAAGAATATCTTTTATTTGATTAATTTGAAATTCAGAATCTCCATTTAGTACAATCTTCATTTCTTTCTCAAATAATTCTACCTTTGCACTTGTTCCTTTAAAATCATAACGATTAATAATCATTCTCATAGATACATCAACTGCATTTTTAATGTTTTCCATATTGGCTTTAGATGTAATGTCGAATGAAGGCATATACTGATTCCTTATAATTTATTTTTTTTGTTAGCTATTTTTAGTCTTAGGGCATTAAGCTTAATAAATCCAGCAGCATCTTGATGATCAAAAGTACCACCATCATCCTCAAATGTGGCGATCTCTGGATCAAAAAGAGAATTGTCACTATCTCTTCCTAATATAGTTACATTCCCTTTATAAAAACTCATCCTTACCCATCCGTTGACGTTTTGCTGGGTATGATCAATTAATGTTTGCATTGCAATTCTTTCAGGGCTCCACCAATATCCATTATAAATTAACGCGGCATATCTTGGCATCATCTCATCCTTTAAATGAGCAACTTCTCTATCTAAAGTAAGTGACTCAATAGCTCTATGAGCTTTCAGCAATATCGTTCCTCCGGGAGTTTCATAACAACCTCTAGCCTTCATCCCCACATACCTATTCTCTACAAGATCCAATCTTCCAATGCCATGCTTCCCCCCTATATCATTTAAAAACTCTAAAATCTCATGCGGTAATTTATCATTACCATTTAAACTCACAGGATCACCACTCTTAAAACCTATCGTAATTTCTTCGGCATTATCAGGAGCATCTTTTGGACTTACTGACCACCTCCACATAGATTCCTCAGGTGTATTTTTTGGGTCTTCAAGATGTCTTCCTTCATAGGATATATGAAGTAAATTTGCATCCATACTGTATGGGCTTCCGCCTGACTTATGTTTCATCTCCACTGGAATACTATTTTTTTCAGCAAACTTTAAGAGCTTTTCTCTACTTAAAAGATCCCACTCCCTCCACGGGGCAATAACTTTTATTTCTGGGTTAATTGCATAAGCACCAAGTTCAAATCTAACTTGATCATTCCCCTTTCCTGTTGCCCCATGAGATATTGTGTTGCTTCCTGTCTCATTTGCAATTTCAACTAACCTCTTTGCAATAAGAGGTCTTGCTATTGAAGTTCCTAGCAAATATTCACCCTCATAAATAGCATTAGCCCTAAACATTGGAAAAACATAATCTCTTACAAATTCTTCCCTTAAGTCCTCAATAAATATTTCTTTTACACCAGCAGCCTCTGCCTTGTCTCTTGCTGGCTCTATCTCTTCTTTTTGCCCAAGATCAGCCGTAAAAGTTACCACCTCACAACTATATTCCTGCTGAAGCCATTTTAAGATTACTGAAGTATCTAATCCTCCTGAGTAAGCAAGTACAATTTTATTAACATCTTTAATCATTTATTTACTTCCTATTAACAAATATTCTAATAATGCTTTTTGAACGTGAAGTCTATTTTCTGCCTCTTCCCATACAATACTCTGGGGCCCATCAATGACTTCTGCAGTAACTTCTTCACCCCTATGCGCTGGTAAACAATGCATGAAAAGAGCATCTTTGTTTGCTAGCTTGATCATATCCTTATCAACCTGCCAGTCAGCAAAATCCTTAATTCTATCTTTCTTTTCATTCTCAAAACCCATACTGGTCCACACATCGGTAGTAACTATATCTGCTCCTTTTGCAGCTTCCATAGGATCTTCAAATTCCTCAAAATGGTCCACTCCATAAAGCCCAGCTCTTTCAACCTCAACCTCATAGCCTTTTGGGGTCGACACATGTACATTAAAATCTAATAATTCAGCTGCCTGTAGCCAGGTATTGCACACATTGTTTGAGTCACCGATCCACGTTACTGTTTTTCCTTGTATTGAACCCCTTTGTTCAATATATGTAAAAATATCAGCAAGAATTTGACATGGATGATACTCATTCGTCAAACCATTAATAACAGGAACTCTTGAGTTCTCAGCAAATCTTTCAATAATTTCTTGCTCAAAGGTTCTAATCATTACAATATCGCACATTCTAGATATAACTTGGGCCGCATCTTCTACTGGTTCACCTCTTCCTAATTGAGAGTCTCTTGTATTTAAATAAATAGCTGAACCACCAAGCTGCTGCATTCCTGACTCAAAAGATAATCTCGTTCTAGTGCTAGCCTTTTCAAAAATCATCACCAGGGTTCTATCTTGCAAAGGCCAATGCTTTTCATATGCTTTAAATTTAGCTTTAATCCATTTTGCTCTATCAAAAATTGATTCTAACTCTGCCTTATTTAGATCATTAAATTGTAAAAAGTGTTTCATCTTCATTTTAAATTCTTCTTTATGAAATTTATTATCAAATTACTTAACTTTTCTACTAGCAAATCAGCTTCCTCTTTTTTAATAATAAGAGGTGGAAGAAGCCTTATAACTTTTTCAGCGGTAACATTTATTAACAATTTATCATTAAGAGCGACTTCAATTAAATCAACACAAGGTATATCCAGTTCAATACCTATCATAAGACCTTTATGTCTAATAGATTTAACATTATCATGTCCTCCAATCCTAAGCATCAATTCCTTAGCAATTAAATCACCTTGAGTAATAGCATTTTCAATTAAGTTATCATTTTTTATAACCTTTAATGTTGTCAAGCCTGCAACACAGGCTAAAGGATTACCACCAAAAGTTGAGCCATGCTTTCCTGGAAACATTAAATTAGAAGCCTTTTCATTTGTTAGGCATGCTCCAATAGGGATACCAGATGCTAGTCCTTTGGCTAATGTCATAACATCAGGTTTAATGTCACTGTGTTGATGAGCAAACCATTTACCAGTTCTTCCAATACCACATTGAACTTCATCTAACATCAGTAACCAATTGTTTTTATCACATACATTTCTTAGTGATGACAAGTACCCATTAAAATCAGTCGGAATATTTATTCCTCCTTCACCTTGTACTGGCTCAACTAAAATAGCTGAAACCTTATTTTTTTTATTTGCTATTTTTTTAATCGAATCAATGTCATCATAAGGGACTCTAATAAAACCTGGCATTAAAGGTTCGAAGCCAGCTTGGTACTTTCTTCCTCCAGATGCTGATAAAGTTCCCATAGTCCTCCCATGAAAACCTCCTTCCATAACAATAATATTTGGTATATCAATATTTAAGTCATGGCCATGAAGCCTAGCTAATTTAATCGCCGCCTCATTTGCTTCACACCCTGAATTACAAAAAAATACTGAAGAAAGTTCTGAGATAGCTACTAATTGATCAGCAAGCATAGATTGCTCATCAATGTGATAATAATTAGAAATATGTATTAATTTTGCAGCTTGTTCAGATATAGCCTTAACCAGCTCTGGGTGATTATGACCCAAGGTATTAACTGCAACCCCAGATAATCCATCAAGATATTTATTTCCAGATTGATCAAACAGCCAGGCACCAGAACCTCTTTCAAAGGAGACTGGAAGCCTTTTATAGGTATTCAATAGCTTGTTTTTGATTAAACTCATAATATAAATGAAAACGGCGGCCTAAAGCCGCCGTTTTTGACTTTAGTTATTTTTATAATCCAAGTAATGCTCGATGTGATAATCCATTCGTCATCAATAAAAGCATTGGTATTGAGAGCGCTGTATTAGTTCTAGATGCTAATAAAGCCACCCTTCTTGCCGAGGACTTTTCTTCATCTGTGGCTTTTTTCATACCTAGTATTTTTTGTTGGTTAGGCCAAATCAAGCCCCAAACATTAAATAACATTATGGTCCCCATCCATGAACCTATTCCGATAGCCTCATATCCAGGCCTTAAAAGAAATGCATCTGTAAAATTTGCGCCAAGTAAAGCCGCACCCGCAATCCATGTTGCTAAAGCTGCCCATCTGAACCATAAAAGAGCTAATGGTGCCACATGTTTACTTATGCCAGCACCAGTCCCGTCTGCAGTTGCAGCTTTCATAGCTGGTACTTGAACAAAATTAAAGTAGTAAAGTAATCCAATCCATGCAACACCTGCGATAACATGAAAGAATCTCATAAACCCAAGATAAATTGAGCTTGCATCACCAAGAATTCCAGTCGTACCAATTTCATTCCAGTCTAAAATTACCAGTGAAGCTATTAGAATTACTATGCCTGCAATTATCGTACCCTTTATTGATTCTAATGGGTTTTTCATACCGTTTACTCCTCAAATAAATATAAAATAATTCAAAAGTCAGATTATACTTAATCTTCCATCATTAATACACATTAATTCATTTAATACTTAATTATGTTCCGAATTCATAAAGGCGTCCAATGGATGCTAATTTCTACTGTATGTTTTTCAATAATGGGTGCTTGCGTCAAATTTGGGGGAGGGTATTTTAGCCCATATGAATTGGTATTTTACCGTGCGTTAATAAGTTTAATTGTTATTACAGTAATAATGAAACTAACCAAGGTTAAATTTTCAAGTAATTACCCACAATTACATATTGCACGCTCCATAGTTGGATCAATATCATTATTATTATTTTTTTATGCTATCTGCTATTTACCTCTAAGTACTGCTATGACATTAAATTACACTTCCCCTTTATTTGTTGGGTTACTTATGCCATTTATACTTAAACGTAAAGTTAAAAATTGGTTATTTCTGGCAATTTTAGTAGGCTTCATTGGCGTTTTTTTTACTCTTAAACCTACATTTGACAATCAAAATTATTTAGCTGGATTTGTCGGGTTAATTTCAGGGTTTGGGGCTGCAATGGCATATTTGTTTGTAACACAGCTAGCTCAGCTTAAAGAGCCAGATATTAGAACCGTTTTCTATTTCACATTAATCTCAACTATTGGAGCAGGATTAATATCTTTATTAGACGGCTTTCATAAGCCACGAATAGAAGACCTTTTCTTTCTTTTTTTACTTGGTATATCAGCAACTGTTGCGCAATTAGCTATTACAAGAGCGTACCGAGTTGGAAATACTTTGGGTAATGCAGGTCTGTCTTATTTAGCAATAGTTTTTTCAACGATTATTGGAGTATTTTATTTTAAAGAAATTATCGGTTGGAATGGTTTTGTAGGTATTACATTAATTATTATTAGTGGCTTGCTAGCCTCTAGGAGATGATTAAGGCTCCATTAAACCGCATCGTATTGCTATTAATGCAATTTCTGCTGAGTTATTTGCATTTAGCTTCTGTTTAATATTGTATAAGTGAGTGCCAACTGTTCTAGGGCTTAAACACATTGTGTCTGCTATTTCATTTGTGCTTTTTCCTTTTGCTAATGCTATAAATACTTCAAATTCTCTATCTGACAAAACTTCTACAGGGTTATTTTCTCCTGAAAGGTTTGTTATTGCCATTTGTTGTGCGATTGAAGCTTCTAAATATTTTTTTCTACTATGGACTGTCCGTATTGCTTTAATTAATTCTTCTGCAGCACTTCTTTTAGTTAGATACCCAAGGGCCCCAGCTTTTAATACCCTCTTGGGATGGACAGAGTCTTCATGGGCCGACAAGACAAGAATTCGTGCGCTTTTATCATTAGCCAAAATTCTATCAATTGCCTCAATTCCACCAATTCCAGGCATTGTTATATCCATAATTACTAAATTAGGCTGCAACTCTTTAAATAACTTTATGCCTGACTCCCCTGACTCAGCCTCACCAATAACCTCCATATCTGGTTCAGCATTAATGAGCATCTTAAAGCCCATACGAACTACAGCATGATCATCTACTAGTAATACTTTAATCTTACTCATATATTTATTTTGCCTTTGCTTTTGCTTTTGCTTTTGCTTTTGCTTTTGATATGTTAATTGGAATATAAAATTTAAGTATAGTTCCTTTACCTTTTTTTGTAATGAGTTCAAATTCTCCACCTAGAGAATTAACTCTTTCCTGAATTCCAATTAATCCAAATTGTTTAGTTTTACTTAAAATATTTTTGTTAAATCCAACACCATTATCTGAAAATTCTAGAAATAAATTCTTATTTTTTTCCTCAATTAAGATATTTACTTTTGATGCATCTGCATGTTTTAGGCAATTATTCATAGCCTCCTGAATAATACGATAAACATTAATATTTATAGCTTCACCTAAATTATCAAGATTAGCATTAGCATCTAAAGTAATATCCAACGTTTTATGCTGCTTCTTCCAAGTTACCACAAGATCTTTTAAAGTGTCTTTTAACCCCAGGTTATCCAGTGAGCCAGGCCTTAGTTTTCTAATAATATTATGCATCCCATCATAAATTTGATTGGCAGCAGCAGTCACTGAGATCGAACTTTCTTGTATATCATCATCTTTGCCCTTCGATCGATTAGTAATATTTTGAGCAAAAATCTTTATAGCTGAAACATACTGCCCAAGCTCATCATGCAATTCACGAGCAAGACTCCTTCTTTCATCTTCAATATGATCCTGAATAATTGTAGTTAGCTGTCTATTCTTTTCTAATTGTAATTGAGATTTTTTTGCAATTAATTTTTCAGAGATATCTCTTATGCTAACAATATCTCCAATAATTTTTTTACTTCTTGGATCAATAAGTGCAGATGCTGATATAGAAACATCTATTAATCTTCCGTTTTTTGCTAATCTTTGAGTTTCAAAATTTTTTATAATCTTATTTTTGTTAATAGCATTAAAATTTTCCTTAAGCTCATTAGATCTATTTTTGGGAATAATTAACATTGCAGATTTACCAATAATATCTACCTTTTTATATCCAAACATTTTTTCAGCAGAGCTATTCCAGAATGATACATTAAGGTTACTATCATGGATAATAACTGCATCTGCTGTCTGCTCTGCAATTAAAGCCAACCTATTATTTTCTTTAATAAAACTCTCCAGAGAAACACCCATTTTATTAAAGTTATCTGCAATTAGTTTAAACTCAGGAACAGAAAATTTTGGTAGTCTTACTGAAAAGTTACCCTTACCCATTTTTTCAATCGCATTAAGCATTGGAGTTATAGGTCTGAGCCATTTTCCTATCATTAAATACAAAATAACATTAAGTGCAATAAAGAAAAGTAGAACAGTAAAAAGCAATTGACTTGTCTCAGCCCATGCCTCCTTGATTGCTCCAGTAGGATTAGTTTGAACTACTAATCGTCCATAATTAATCAATCGAGATTTTGTCTCCATTGGTGGAGCTAGTAATTTTACGAACCATTTTGGTGGGGTTTCATTCATTCTGTAAGTACTATCTGGAGTTCTATAAATTAGACGATTTTGAAGGTCGTACAGAGAAATTGTATTACTTCTGACATGTCCTAACTCCATGAGAAATCTACCTACTACCTTATCAGTGTTTCCCCATTCAGGATTTTGAATGGAGCTTGTTATTACTGTATCTAATAATTGCATAGAGACCCTATTCGCAGATTCTACTCCTTCTCTAATTTGTTGCTTTGTTGTCGACATTGCGACGACAAACAATGCAAATATAAAGGTAAGCATAATAATAGTTAGTAGAAAGTTTAATCGTAATCTTAAGGTCATAATACTAATAATATCTTTTAAAATGATTATTTTAAATTTATTTAAAGACTTGTATCATATGAACCTAAAAAATGACATGCGTGTAATCATTAAAATTTATTTTTTTGTATATTTTAAAAAAAGTACTCTTATATAAGAGTATAGTAAAAGTATAAATAAAAAAATTAAACTTGTTGGGGCAAAAAATGGCTATAGAATCTATCCATCATGAGGAACGAATTTTCTCTCCGAGTAAGAAAATTCAAGAAAAATCAACTATTTCTGGAATGAATAACTACAAAGAGCTATGTAATAAAGCGGCAACTGATTACGAAGGTTTCTGGTCTGATTTAGCAAAAGAATTATTAATATGGGACAAGCCATTTACTAAAACATTGAATGAGGAAAATGCACCATTTTATAAATGGTTTGATGATGGTGAGCTTAACGCATCTTATAACTGTCTTGATCGCCACCTAAAAACTAAATCCAATAAAGTTGCTATTATATCAGAGGGCGATGATGGATTAATCACCAAAATAACCTATAAGGCTCTATATGAAAAAGTTTGTCAGTTCGCCAATGGTCTAAAAACACTTGGTCTGAAATCTGGTGACACTGTTGTTATATATTTACCTATGACAATAGAAGCTGTAGTTGCTATGCAAGCTTGCGCAAGAATCGGGTTAATACATTCGGTAATATTTGGTGGGTTCTCTGCAAAAAGCATTCAAGAACGAGTTGCAGATGTAAAAGCAAAGTTAATTATTACATCAGATTTACAGTTTCGAGGAGGAAAATCTATCCCTCTTAAACCTGCCATTGATGAAGCTATTAATATGGGTGGATGTGAATCAGTTAAAAAGGTTATTGTCTGGAACCGAAATACCAAAAAACCCGAACAAAAAAGTTATGAAATTGATTGGCATGATCTAATCAATGGTATGGATTTATATTGCGAGCCTGTTTCGGTTAATTCAGAGCACCCACTATTTATTCTTTATACATCCGGCTCTACAGGAAAGCCAAAAGGTGTTCAACATTCTACAGCGGGCTACTTACTTCATGCAATGAACACTTGTCGTTGGACATTTGACCTTCATGATAATGATATTTATTGGTGCACAGCAGATGTAGGTTGGATAACAGGACATACCTACGTAGCCTATGGTCCAACTGCTATGGGCGCAACACAAGTAATTTTTGAAGGTATCCCAACCTTTCCAGATGCAAGTCGTTTCTGGAAAATTATCGAGCATCATAAAGTTAGTATTTTTTATACTGCGCCTACTGCAATTAGGGCATTAATAAAAGCTTCAGAGATAAATCCAGATACTCATCCAAATAAATCTAACTTAAGTTCTTTGAGAATTTTAGCAACTGTGGGTGAACCAATTAACCCTGAGGCATGGATGTGGTACTACCGAGAAGTTGGTAATAATAAATGTCCAATTACAGATACTTTTTGGCAGACAGAAACTGGAGGGCATGTAATAACACCAATGCCAGGCGCAACCCCTTTAGTTCCAGGGTCATGCACACTTCCGTTTCCAGGCATAGAGATTGATGTTGTTGACGAGGCTGGAGGGAACTTAGATTGGGGCAATGGTGGCCTCCTAGTAATTAAAAAGCCATGGCCATCTATGATTAGAAATATTTGGGGTGACCCAGAACGATTCAAAAAGAGCTATTTTCCAACGGAGCTGGGTGGGAAATTATATCTAGCAGGTGATGGTGCCATAAGAGATAAGAAAACAGGTTACTTCACCATCATGGGAAGAATTGATGACGTCCTAAATGTTTCTGGTCATAGACTAGGAACCATGGAGATTGAATCTGCCCTTGTTGCAAACCCTTTAGTAGCAGAAGCTGCAGTTGTTGGCAGACCTCATGATGTAAAAGGTGAATCAATAATTGCTTTTGTTGTCCTCAAAGGAAATAGGCCAAAAAAAGAAGATGTAAAAGAAATTAATAACAAGCTAAGAGACTGGGTATCAAAAGAAATAGGCCCTATCGCAAAACCAGAAGAAATTCGCTTTGGGGACAATCTTCCCAAGACAAGGTCAGGAAAAATTATGCGAAGGCTTCTCAGATCAGTTGCCAAAGGAGAGAAAATCACTTCAGATATTACAACGCTTGAGAATCCAGCAATATTAGACCAGCTTGGAGAAACACTATAGAATAAGTGCTTGCAAAATTTAAAATTTTTAATGAATCAACCACTTAAATTTTTATTAAAAAAAATACTACTTCCTCTTGGAATTGGTTTTTTAACTCTTGTCTTTTTAGGCTTTATATCGTTCTATTTATTAATCGACGACAACCTGGACAGTATAAAAACAAAAATTTTTCAACAGGTACAAGATAAGATTGGGCATGAATTCACAGTCGAATCTCTAGAGGCAGATTGGAAGATCATTAACCCAAGCCTCACTTTGTATAACGTCTCAATTTATAATCAAGATAAATCACAATCATTAAGCATAAAAAAAATACAAGCAGATATTTCCTGGCTTAGTTTAATCAAGTTATCACCAATCTTTGACGAAATAGCAATATATCAACCAGAGTTAGATATCAAAAAAGAGATAAATGGAGACCTCTTTGTTAACGGAATATCAGTCAACCAGGAAAGAGATAGTGGCTTTTCGAACTGGTTAATAAATCAAGATGATATTGTAATTTATGGTGCAACTATTTCATGGCTTGATATGACCAAAACAAGTGAAATACTGAAATTAAGTAACCTAGACCTTCATTACGGATCTTCAAAAATTTTTTCATATAAAGATCGAAGAACTTTTAGGGCTTCAACCAACACCTCTCATGGAACGGCAAACAAATTAATATTAAATGGCTATATTGATATTTCTACTATTGCTGACATTAAAACCTCTAACGGCCAAATTAATTTAGATTTTTTAGAACTAGATATTGGAGCGGTTAAATTATGGACAAAATATTTATCCGAGATTAAATCAGGTAAGGCTGACGGACTAATCAATCTCTATATTAATAACGGAACAATTAATGCAATTACCGGCAAGATTAATACAGATAACCTTAAGTGGTTAACCAATCAAAATAAAATGGTAATTATTGACAAACTTTCAGGATTAATTGGCTGGAAAAAAAATGAAGAGTATTCCTCAGTAAAATTATCCGAATTTAATATTAACATCCAAAACAGTCTTTCATTTAAGGACGCAAAAATTGAATTAGAGGTTACTAATGAAAACTATATTAGGTTTGCTTCTCTTAATATTAATAGAATAAACCTAGAAGCAATCAATAGCTTTATTCTTAAGCTCCCAGATAGTTTCACTGGTTTCTATACTAAATACTCTGCAATATCTCCATCTGGATTTCTTACTGGGCTCAAGCTAGACTGGGTAAAAAATCAAACCTTTAATTTAGATGCCAATGTTTTAGGTGTAAGCCTTATGCCTTTTGAAGGTTTTCCTGGGGTAACAAATATTACTGGTGAAGTTAAAATTAACAACCAGAACGGCTATATAAAGTCTGTCTCAAATAATATTGCAATAAAAAATGAAAATATATTTAGAGAGCCATTAAGATTTGACCAATTTTCAGGAATTATTTCTTGGGATAACAATATCTATAATTTTAAAGATGTAAATATTATAAATAATGATCTTCAGGCAGAAATTAATGGTGAGTATTCTCACAGATCAAATGAAGAGAGCGCTATCAACATGGAAATTAATATAGCAAACATTTTAATACCAGAATTAAAAAAGTATTACCCTAAACAATTAGGCGATAAAGCCCTTAATTGGCTCGACACTTCCCTTCTTAAAGGTATAGCAAAAAAAACTGCTATTAAATTTGATGGTAAATTAGCAGACTTTCCTTTTACAGACGGAAATAACAAGCCTGATAGAAGTAAGGGTTTATTTACCATAAGCTCTAGCGTTAAGGATAGCTTTGTTGAATATGGATCAGGATGGCCTGAAATTGAGGCATTTGATTTTAATATTGAAGTCAATAGTAATTACGTCAAATTTATTGGCCTAAATGGACATATACAAAATAACAGAATAAAAAATATTGAGGCAGTAATTGACAGTTTTAACGTCAAAAGTCCATTGATAAGTGTTAATACCATATTAGATGCTCCAGCTAACAAACTCATTAATGCGATCAATAATAGCCCCATAAAAGATTCAATGAAGGGAGTAACAAAAAATATGATAGGCCAAGGGCCAGGAGAACTAAATATATCTTTAGTAATACCTATGGATGATGTAGATAATATTAAATTTACTGGAGCATATGATTTTCAGGGAAGTAAAATTGAGAACCAAAAAATTGGAATACCAAAAATTGAAAATATTTATGGAATATTAGAATTTGATAACAATAATATAAGCATCAAAAAAGCAAATGCAACCCTATACAATTCTCCACTTACTATTGAGTTGGCGACAAATAAGGGTGTAAATCAATTTAGAGTTAATGGGGTATTTAATAATGAATTTGTTGGAGAAATGTTTACCTCGCAATTTTCAAATAAAATTAATGGGGAGACTCCATGGATTGCGGAAATTAATTTATTTAAGGATAAAACAGATATTAATATAAAATCCAACATGGCAGGTTTATCAATCAACTCTCTTGGAATACTAGATAAAAATTCAGATGATTTAAGAAGTTTTAATTTTTCGAAAAAATCTTCCGCTGGGAGCTATGAAAATATAAAATTTAAATACGGGGAATCAGTAACAGCAGAAATTACCCAAGAAAAAGATGGTGATGGAACATTAATTAACAAAGTAGGATTAATATCAGTTAACTCTCCAAATAATGTAATGCCTAAGTCTGGAGTGAGACTAATAGCAAACCTTGACTATATTAATGTAGAAGATTATTTAAGTATTATTGATAATGATGGCGAGTCGTTCCTCACAGAGGCAAGTCTTTTAATTAAAGAGCTTAATATTATGAATTATAAGATTCATAATGCATCTATAAAATATATGCCATCAACAAAATCAATAAAATATATGCCACAAAATGAAAATACAGTTATTAAAATTGAATCTAATGAAGTATCCGGCAACCTAAGTTGGAATAGCAATAAGAATTATTTAGTAGCCGAATTAGGAAAAGTACATCTTATAACTGAAAACGAGGAAAGTTATTATAGAGAACCCTTGAAGAATCCTCCAAAGCTTGATGTAAAAATTAATTCGCTTAAGGTAGATAGTGAAGATTATGGGTATGTAGAATTTAGAGGAAATAAAGCTGATTCTGTTTGGAATATTGATCATTTTACTATTGAAAAAGGTGGGTCACCAATATCAGGAAATGGTTATTGGGCAAGTGATTCCCAGAACCCGACAACTAACATAAATTTTGATTGGAAAATGGGAAGTGTTGAGCATACTATGGAGAAACTTGGCTATCACAACCTAATAAAAAATGGTAAAAATGCAAGCATTACAGGCATACTAAATTGGGAAGGTAGTCCATTTAATTTTGACAGCAAGAATCTTTCTGGAAATTTTCTCTTACAAATCAATGATGGAACAATACTTGAATCTGAACCTGGTGTTGCAAGATTGTTTGGCTTATTAACCTTGCAGAACTTACCAAGACGTCTAAGTTTAGATTTTAGTGATATTTTTAGGAAAGGATTTGTATTTGATTCAATTAGCGCAAACGTAAAGGCAGATAATGGAATTTTATATTCTGATAACTTCAAAATGAGCGGGCCTGCAGCAAATGTTCTAATGGGAGGACAAGTAAGTATAGCTGACCAAACCCAGGACATGCATGTCATCGTTAAGCCCCGTGTTAGTGATAGTTTGTCTTTGGCAGGTCTTGTTGGCGGACCATTAGTCGGTGCCGCGGCTTTCATTGCTCAGAAGATGCTTAAGGATCCATTAAATAAAATATTAACATCAGAATATAGATTAATAGGAACATGGGACGAACCGGAAGAAATCCCAATTGAAGATTCTAATTCAAATAAAAATTTATATCGACATCAAGACGAGCTAGAAGAATTAAATGAAGATTCAGGCTTGTTTGGAAATATCATAGATAAAACTATAGTAACCCCTGCCAGTGAGATCATTGATTTTCTAAACCCATTATGACAACACTAGATCTTTCAAAACAATTTATTCTTAACCCAGGAAGCATAAGTTTTTCTGACCTTGATAGAATAATGCAAAAAATTACTAAAAATAATGTTGACTACGCTGATCTTTACTTTCAATATTCCAAGAATGAATTCTGGTCAATCGAGGATAGTGCAGTTAATAACGGTACTTACTCTATAGATCAAGGTGTTGGAATTAGATCTGTAAGTGGAGAAAAAAGTGCCTTTACTTATTCTGATGATATTAATATTAATGCTCTGGATGAAGCCTGTAAGATTGTTAATGCTATTAAGAATCAAGGCCAATCAAATAACGTCCCTTTAAGGACTTCAAAAAAGAGTAGCCAACTATACTCAACTAGCAACCCTCTAGAAAGTCTAGATAGCTTATCAAAAATTAAGTTATTAGAAAAAGTAGAGCAAATAGCCAAATCGCTTGATCCGAGGGTTAAAAAAGTCTCGGCATCATTAGCTGCTCAATATGAAATTATTCTAATTAAGAATTTTCATGGGCAATTAATTGAAGATGTAAGACCACTTGTGAGGCTTTCTATCAGTGTAATAGCAGAAGCAGATGGAAAGAGAGAACAAGGGTCATCTGGAGGTGGTGGTAGATACAATCTTGACTACTTTACCGATGACATACTCACTAAATACGCCTCTGAAGCAGTTAAACAGGCTGTAATAAACCTAGATGCAACAGCTACCCCTGCTGGTTCAATGACTGTAGTTTTAGGGTCTGGTTGGCCAGGAATTTTACTTCACGAAGCAATCGGTCATGGTCTAGAGGGGGACTTTAACAGAAAAGGTACCTCTGCATTTTCAAATAAAATAGGTACACAAGTTGCCGCCAAGGGGATTACTGTTGTTGATGATGGCACAATCAAAAATAGACGGGGATCCTTAAATGTTGACGATGAAGGTAACCAAACCCAAAACACAACGTTAATTGAGGATGGAATGCTTGTGGGCTACATTCAAGACTCATTAAATGCCAGTTTAATGAATATGGAAATTACTGGTAATGCTCGAAGAGAGTCTTATGCACATTTACCAATGCCAAGAATGACTAACACCTATATGTTGAATGGTAAGTACCATCCTGAAGAAATTATAAAGTCGGTTGAGAATGGATTATATTCAAACAATTTTAGTGGTGGTCAAGTAGATATCACAAATGGAAAATTTGTATTTGCAGCATCTGAGGCATGGGTAATTAAAAATGGAAAGTTAACACACCCTGTTAAAGGTGCAACGATCATAGGCAATGGTCCAGATATATTGAATAAAGTTAGTATGGTTGGTAATGACATGCAATTAGACTCCGGAGTTGGGACTTGTGGGAAAGAAGGACAAAGTGTTCCAGTTGGAGTTGGACAGCCAACATTAAAAATAGATGAAATTATCGTTGGTGGAACCGGCTAGATAAAAAAATTATTTAACTCTATTTTTATATTCTAAAGTTCTTGTATCAATTTCAATCTTATCACCATTATCGCAAAATAATGGCACCATTAATTCCAAGCCTGTACTAATTTTTGCTGGCTTCATAACCTTACCAGAGGTTGTATCACCTTTAACCGCTGGCTCAGTGTAGGTAATTTCTCTTACGAGTGAATTTGGTAATTCTACAGAAATGGCCTTTTCTTCATAAAATACAACTTCACAATCCATCCCATCTTCAAGGAACTTAAGAGAATCTTCCATACTTTCCTTATCCACTTCATACTGATTAAAGTCACTGTCCATAAATATATAATTTGGATCAGAATAATATGAATAATTAACTGCTTTCTTATCTAAAATTACAACATCAAACTTATCAGTGGCCTGAAATATAGTTTCAGTTGAATTATCTGTCAATAAATTTTTTAATTTCATTTTTACTATTGCAGCATTCTGCCTTCTACCTGATTTTGAGACATTATATTCAGATTTATGAACCACCATAGGCGATGAATCTACCATAATTACATTACCTACCCTTACTTCCTGTGCCGTTTTCATAATAAAGAATCTTAACTATATTTTTTGATACTCAAATTATACTTGAAATTAACTTATCAACAATTTATTAATAGTAAACCTCAAGCACTGAATAAGACCTTTCATCTTTGGTAGTCTCAACATTAACAATATCTCCTACAGACCTACCCATCAGTGATTTAGCTAAAGGTGAAATCCAGCTAATATTTTCAGGGGCGTGATTAATCTCTTGAGCCCCCACAATTCTTATGGTCAGTAACTTACTTTTAATATCATCATTTATAACAACAAATGCACCAAAAAAAATTTGCTTTTCGGGTGCTACAATATCTCGACGAACGATCTCAGCATCCTCTATATTAATAATCAAATATTTAATTCTAGAGTCAATCTGACGTAATTTTTTTTTACCGTATATATAATCGCCATTTTCACTTCGATCTCCATTACCAGCCGCCCAACTTACAACCTTAACAATTCCTGGTCGCTCAATCTTTATCAATTGATTTAGTTCGTCCTGTAATTTTTTAAAACCTTCAGGTGTTATGTAATTTTTAATAAATATTCTCTTATACTTAATTAGAACTAATTTCCTATTACTCGAGTTACAATTATCCATGATGTTTACAAATTCTTATAATGCGATTTTATGCCAAACTGAAAATCAAGTTAATGATATTCAGATGATATTTAGGAATAAAAATAAAAATACCCCTATTCCAGAAATTAAAGTAATTGATCGTTGGCTATTTGAGAAATTTGAAGAATTCTGCATGATTAAATTTTCAGATAAAAATTACAAGTTACTTAATGGGATAGATGAAAAGTTTATATGGGAAGAAATTATAAAATCTGAGAAAGTCCTATCAAAACCTAATTTTGCACAACATGACATTGAAAACCTCTGTCAATTGGCGCGAACAGCAAATAAACAAATTGAAGAATATTGTATAAATAAAGAAGATTTAAGAGAAAATACTGCCACAAATGGAATTATTATGAAGTGGCGAGAGAAATTTAAAGAAAGATGTAAGCATCTCAAAATAAATCCATTGTATGAATTTATACCTTTTTTTATTGAACAACAAAAAAACAAAAACATTATTAATGGGCAATCACTATGCATAATAGGTTCTGATACTAACCTAATTATTTATACCAAATTAATTGACATCCTAAGCAGAACAAATAATGTAACAAAGTACGAAGAGAATAATGGAGCTAGCAACAAAATAAAAGTATATGCATGCGATGACTATCAAGCAGAACTGCATGCTGTTACAGATTGGATCAAAGCGAAACATGACCAAAAACTAAACCATCTTCTAATAATTAGTCCAGTGTTAGAAAAATTTCAAATAAAACTACAAAATCATATCGATCGAGAAATTCAACCTAAAATATTTACAAATATTGAATATGAAAATATCTATAACTCAAGCCTCAGAAGACCTTTATCAAAAGAACCAATAATTAGCGCTACATTTAATCTAATAAAACTTAATATGAGCGGAGAAGTATCAACAGAAATTATTTGTGATTTACTTAAATTTAATAATTGGATTGATGATCAAGAACAACAAGATAGAGAGAAATTAGCCCATTATATTTCCAGTAAAAATATAAAAAAAATCAGCCTAAATAGGCTAATGGGCATAATTCGTAATGACACTAAATTAAAAGATTTAGGTCTCAATAAACTTGAAATTATCCTTAACGAAATTATAAAAAATCAGGAATTATGGGTTAATTCTAATTATATTAATGAATGGGTAACTCTTACAAGATTGTTCCTAGATACCATTCAATTAGGAGAAATTAATAAATTATTACCATTTGAAATCAATAATATAGATACTTTTTATAAATCATTACATCAATTATATTTAAATAAAATATTTACAAAAAAAATTACATTTTCAGAGTATTTAGAGAAATTAAGCTTTTACTTAGAAGGCTTTGTTCCGGAGCCATATAACGATAATGCAACAATTGATATATATGGATTTGATGAATACCCAATAAAAAAATATGACGCGATTTGGGTAATGAATATGAATGATACTTACTACCCTGGAAACAAGCAGATCAATCCATTTTTATCAAAAAAAATTCAAGATAAGTACCATATTAATGACAATCATAGTTTAAAAATTGACCTTGAGACTAAGCTAAAGAGAATAAAAAACTCTTCAGAAGACATAACAATTTCATACTCCAAAGAAGACCAAGATATAAGTCTTGAAAAAACTAAATTACCAAATGAAATTGATATTATTTCTGATGAGGATTATGTTGATAAAAAAGAACCGTATAATAATAGTGAAGATGAAGAAATTATTGAGGACCATTTAGCCCCTCCCCTGAATTCTGAGCTTGTTGAAATCCACCAAGGAATTAAATGCCTAGAGGCTCAGCTAATTTGCCCAGCATGGGCATTTTATAGCTTTAGGCTTGGTGCAGAAGGTTATGAATTTGATGTACAAGACGAAATATCACCAATGGCTAGAGGAAATCTCGCACATAAAGTATTAGAACTCTTTTGGAGGTCTATGAACCACTCAGATAAACTTTTAAATATCCTAGATTCTGACCTGGCAATTAAAATTGATGAGATTGTTAATACTGCAATTACTGACTATAGAAAAAACTATCCATTGATGCCAAAAGTTCTTATTGAAGTAGAAAGGAAGCAGCTTAAGCAGACCTTAACTAAATGGGTGGATGTTGAAAAAAAACGTAACCATGAGTTTGAAATCATAAATACGGAAGAAAAACATCAAATAAATATTGATCGTATGCAATTTAATATAAAAATTGATCGAATTGATTTAATCGACTCTAATAAAAAAATTATTATTGATTACAAAACTGGAGAAACAGAATCAATCAATAGTCTCTATAAGGATAGTTTAAACAGTTTACAGCTACCTATCTACGCATGCTTTAGCAATCACAAAGATATTGATGGAGTTGTGTATGCAAAATTAAACAGAAAAAAATACACGCTAAACGGTATATCGAGAGAAAAGCTTGCGGCCTACGTCAAATTTAATGATAAGAAAAACCCAAAAATTCGAACATGGGATGAATTATTAACATTTTGGCATAACAAAATTAATTCTATAGCCTCAGACTATCTATCAGGAAAGGCTGAAGTTGTTGTATTTGATGAGGATGATTTGAAATACTGTAAGGTAAAATCCATTCTTCGTTTATCTGATAGTAGCCACTATAACTCTGCAAACTCGGAATGATGGTAAAAACAAACGAAATTGATGATGAAAATGTAAGAGCTGAAGTTATTAATGATCCTAGTTCTTTTATCCTTTCTGCCCCAGCAGGATCAGGAAAAACAACGTTACTAGCTAAGAGAATTGTAAAACGTCTATTAGAGGTTAATGACCCAAACGAAATTATCGCATTAACCTTCACAAAAAAAGCAGCAAATGAAATGAGTAATAAAGTTAAGGCTGTTCTTAAAAGGACGGAAAAGACCTTTGATGGCCCTTTTATACAAGAACAATTAAATAAGCACTCCAAAAAAAATAATTGGGACGATAACTATATAGGCAATTTAAAAATAATGACTTTAGATTCGCTAGCCTTTCAAATATTGCGAAAAGAACCACTTTTAAGTGATTACCCAAAAGTTGAAGAGTTGACTGAGACCCTTAATGACTTATATGAAATAGCCATTAATGAAGTTATTAAAGAACCTCAAAATTATCAGGATGTAGAGAAGGTACTTTTATATCTTAATGAAAATCACCAGACTATTGTTAATGAGTTTGTGGAAATGTTAAAGAAAAGGGACCAATGGTTGCCGCCTCTTATTGAGCTATCAAAATTCAACGACAGCCAAATTGAGGAGTTTTACATTAGCTCCTACCATAAGGAAATGGGCAAAAGGATTGATGAGATTAATAAGTTATTTACGGCATTAGAGATTGAGGAATTAAGAGCAATTTACATAGAGCTAAAATCAAAAAAAAATCCTGAGTTACAACAGCAATTTGATCCTAAAAATACAGAATCCTGGAAAGATTTACTTAGTTTAATCTATACGAAAGAGCATACTATTAGGGCTAAATTTAAGGATAAGATGCTTGAAAAAATTTCTAAAATATTTAATAAAAATATCAATAAAATTAGTATTTTAAAAGATTTTAATAATGTTTTAAATGAAGATAATATAAAAGATATTTTTCCAATAATGCCTTCCCTATTTAGATTATTAACGCTTATGTATGCCGAGCTAAAGATAGCACTTAAAGGGAAAAACCAAATTGATTTTACTGAGGTGCAATTGACAGCAATTGCCGTATTAAAAGAGCGTCCAATTGAGGTTGTTCTTGGTCATGACGTCTCTCATATTTTCGTTGACGAATACCAGGACACCAATGACACACAGGAAGCCTTTTTAAAATTGATAACCAATAATTTTCATTATGATCCGAGTAAATCCTTGTTTATTGTTGGTGACTCAATGCAATCTATATACAGATTTCGTAAAGCTGAAGTTAAGCATTTTATTAATGCTAAGAGAGATGGTATTGGTGGATTAAAATTAAAGAATCGAGAGTTAAATAAAAATTTTAGGTCATGCGAAAAAATCATTAACTGGTGTAACGACTATATGCCTATGATATTCCCACAGGAAAATTCAGATAAAGGTGCAGCTCCTTATTTACCTTTTACTTATGGCGGCGAGGAGGTGGGGGATGGAACATCAATTCACTACCTCCAAACAAATGCTTTTACAAAAAAAAGCTTGTTTAGGGCAGAAGCAAAATTTGTCGTTGAGAAAATAGAATCGCTTAGAAAAGAAAAACCCGGTCTTGAAATAGCGATGTTAACTAGAACTCGACAAACTATAAGAGAGATTCTTAGTGAAATGCGCCGTAAAAAAATTCCCTTCAAGGCTATTGGAATTGATCAGGTTAAAGACCAACAAATATATCAAGATATTATGTCTCTCACTAAAGCACTTTACAATCTAGATGACAAGGTCCACTGGATAGCAATATTAAGAGCACCATGGTGCGGACTAGACCTTAGGTCTCTTTCTATCTTATTTGAATATAACCACAATAAAGATGCTTGGGAGGTCATTAATGACACTAATATCACTAATAAGCTTGATGAAGATAACAAGAAGAGACTATATTTCTTAAGAAATGTTATTACAAGAACAATAGGTTATAGAGGTAGGGTGTCTCATCGATTTTTCATAGAATCAGTTTGGAGAATGTTGATGGGTGATAAATGTTTAAGAGATAATGATGATTTAGATCATATAGACACATTTCTAGATCTAGTAGATGAATGTAGTAATTCATTATCAATAAATTTTAATAAATTAGATAAGATCACGGATGAGATACATATTACAAATAATACAACCGGTAAAAATCCAGTTAAAATTTCCACGATACATGCTGCAAAAGGATTGGAATATGATTGTGTGATTCTTCCAAACCTAAATAGAAGAGTAAAGCCTGATGATAAGCCCTTAATCCTTCTTGATGGGGATAATTTAATTTCAATTAAGAATAATAACGAAAAGACAGAAAATCTTTTCAACTATAACTGGAAAAAAGAAAGAATTAGGATAGAAAATGAGCAGATAAGATTATTGTATGTCGCTATCACAAGAGCAAAAAAAGAGTGTCATTTAATTTTTTCAATTAATGAGAAGAAAATTGAAGAAGACGATGAAGAAATTACAATTAAGGAAGATAGGATTACAAAAATTGAGAATGACCCAAATATTGAAGGAAATAGTCTTCTTAAAATTTTATGGCCAATTGTCAGAGATAAAGAAATCATAAAAATTAAAGCAGAAAAACCCTTAAAAATTGATGCCAATATTCCAAAATTAAGGCGCTTAAAGATAGAGCATTATTCTCAAGAAATAGAAGCACATCCTCCATCCCCTAAACATGAAATAAAGAAAAACCATCAAAATAATATCCATACATTCACTGGGATATTAATTCATAAATATTATAAATTAATTATTAAAAATCAAGAAGATATAAATAAAATATTAAGTAATAAATTAGATTTTATTATGGCATATTTTAATGATTATGGCTTCAAGCTCAACGAAATAAAAGAAGCAAAGAAGGTTATAACCAGCTCATTAAGTTCCTTACTAAATAGCAAGGATGGAAAATGGATTTACCAACTTTACCAAGATGACATAATGGAAGCTGAGTATTTATTTGATGAAGAAAATATATTTGAAAAACGTATCCCTGATAGAACTTTTATCCATGATAATAAAAGATGGATTGTGGATTACAAAGTCGTATTTAATGATAAAAATTTAATCCCAGAAGCAAAAAAGCATACTACTCAACTTAAAAAGTATGAAGCATTATTTGATGATAAATATCAAATTCAAAAAGCAATTTATTTTACCGCTCAAGGTTATTTAGTTCTTCTTTGATATTAAATCTTTTAAAATATTTCTCACAAACATGACTCTATCTTCAACCAACTCAATCGATATTGTAATTTTTAGTTTGTCTGGACCATTCATCTTGTAGCGTTGGTCAGACTGAATTAAATCAATAATTTTAATTGGGTCGATATCAATGTCTTTTGAGAATGTTAATTCAATAATACTCTTCCCAGCATCAACTTTTACTATTTCATACCCATCAATATCTATTCTAAGCTGATGAAATAGAATCAAGTTCTTGGTTTGCTCTGGCATTAGACCAAATCGATCAATTAGCTCTTCCTTTAGTTCATTTAACTGCTCTTTATTATTTGTATTTGATAATCTCTTATAAATAATCAGTCGTTCATTTACGTTTTGGCAGTATGTGTGAGGTAGTATTGTTGGTACATGTATATTAATATCTTTTGCTATATTTAGGGGTTTATCTACGTCTAATCTCTTGCCATCTTTTAATTGTTTTACTGCATGGTTTAGCATATCGATGTAAAGGTTAAATCCAATCTCATGTATTTCTCCACTCTGATTATCCCCCAATAATTCGCCTGCACCCCTTATCTCCAGGTCATGAATTGCTAAATAGTATCCAGCACCCAGATCCTCAAGCAACTGAATAGCCTCTAGCCGTTTTTTTGCATGAGATGTAATTTTTTTATCTTCATCTAATAGGAGATACGCATAGGCCTGGTGATGAGACCTCCCCACCCTCCCACGTAATTGATGAAGTTGAGCTAGTCCAAACTTATCTGATCTATTAATGATAATTGTATTAGCTGTCGGGATATCAATGCCTGTTTCTATAATGGTTGTACACAGTAACAAATTAATTCTTTGCTGATGGAAGTCTTGCATAACATGCTCAAGCTCCTGCTCCCGTAATTGTCCATGAGCAACCCCTATACGAGCTTCGGGTAATAATTCTTCTAATTTTTCACAAATTGATTGAATAGTATTAACTTCATTATGTAAAAAATAAACCTGCCCCCCTCGATTAAACTCACGCAGAACTGCCTCTCTAATTATTCCTTTACTATGATCGACTACAAATGTTTTAATCGACAGTCTTTTTTGAGGTGGGGTGGCAATAATAGAAAACTCTCTCAAACCCTCCATTGCCATTGATAAGGTTCTAGGAATAGGCGTTGCAGTCAGGGTTAATACATCTACATTTGTACGGAATGATTTAAGCTCTTCTTTTTGACGAACGCCAAAACGATGCTCTTCGTCAATAATCACAAGGCCCAAATCCTTAAATTTTATATCTGATTGCAAAAGTCGATGAGTTCCGATAATTATATCTACTTGTCCTTGAGATAATTTTAGAATTGATTCGGCCTGCTCTTTCTTTGTCTTAAATCTTGATATTTCATTTATTTTTACGGGCCAACTTGCAAATCGATCACAAAAATTATTATAGTGTTGCTCTGCAAGTAAGGTTGTCGGAACCAGAATAACAACCTGCTTACCGCTCATTACAGATATAAATGCCGCTCTTAGCGCTACCTCTGTTTTGCCAAAGCCAACATCACCACAAATCAACCGATCCATAGGCCTTTTTGATTCCATGTCTTTAATAACACTTTCAATAGCCTCTTTCTGATCTGGAGTTTCTTCGAATGGAAAACCTTCCACAAAACGCTCGTAATCCACTAAATTTATTTTTGAACTGTACCCTTCTTTAAGCGATCTCTTTGAATATAAATTTAATAAATCTGCAGCAGTATCATGAATTTGAATTAATGCCTTTCTTTTAGCTTTTTCCCAAGTTCCTGAACCTAATTTATGGAGTGGTGCAGTCTCCATTGGGCCTCCAGAATACCTTGAGATTGAATGTAACTGAGAAACTGGTACATAAAGCTTATCCTCATTTGCATAGTGAAGTTGAAGAAACTCTGTAACACCATCACCCAGATTAAGGTCAACTAATCCCTTATAACGACCAACACCGTGATGTTCGTGGACCACTGGATCGTCTATATTTAACTCCGTGAGATCCTTTACAATAACTTCACTATTAAAATTTTTATCTCTAGTTGAGCGCTTGGATTGCTTTATAAAGTTTGGAAATATCTCTGCTTCAGTGACCACTATAAATTCATCAGAGACAAATCCATTATGTAATGGACTCACAATAAGGCTAAATTGATTCGGTTCGAGCAGAAAGTGAGACCATGTATCTACTGATTTATGGTTTATCTCAGATTGATTTAGAAGATCAGACAAACTCTCTCTTCTACCAAGACCCTCTGCACATATTAGTACCTTTTTATTTTTCTGATCTTGATAATTTTTTAGTTTAAATAAAGGTAAATCTTTTGCTCTTTCAATACTTAGATCCGGCAAAGTTTCAAGCAATTCATTACTCTTCCTCTTTAACTCAGGATAGCAATTAAGAGATTTAAAAAAAATATCAGGTCTTAAAAGTAAGTCTTCTGGACTTAGGATTGGTCGATCAGTGTCGTAAGCATATAATTTAAACCTACCTTCTGTCTCATCCCAATAATTCTGAGCAGAAGCAGCTAAGTTATTAGACTTTATGGTGATATCTTTTGGATCGAGGTAATCAAAAATGGTATTTGTCGTTTCATAGAATAAAGGTAAGTACCACTCCATACCGGCAAATGGGATGCCTTTGCTAATTGTCTTGTAAATTTTTGATTTAGAAGGATCACCTTCAAATTTCTCTCTATAATTCTGCCTGAATGCAGTAACACCAGTATCATCAAGTGGGCATTCCTTTGCAGGCAAAAGTTTAATTTCATTAACTGGATATAAGCTCCTTTGAGTATCAGCATCAAATGTTCTTATTGAGTCAATTTCATTGTCAAAAAAATCAATACGGTAAGGCACAATTGATCCCATCGGGAATAAGTCAATAATTCCACCTCGCATAGCGTACTCACCGGGATTTATAACCTTATCTACATACAAGTAGCCATTTGCGATTAAACGACCCTTAAAAGAGCTAATATCTACAGTATCGCCTTTTTTAAACTGAAAGCTATATTGTTCAATATAAGAGCGCGGCGGCATCCGATGTAAGACTGTTGATATTGGCAACAAATTTATGTCGAATTCTTTTTGAGTCATCTGATAAAGAGTTAAAAGCCGCTCAGATGTTAAATCTGGATGTGGAGAAATTTGATCGAAAGGCAATGTCTCCCAGTCGGGTAGAAGGTTTACATTAAGTTCTGGATAAAACCATGAAATCTCTTCTTTCAGCTTAATCGCCTCAAACACACTAGATGTAATAATATTTATTGAGCGTTTGTCATTCTTTAAAAATTTGACAAAAAATTTACCAATAGCAATACTAAGAGGCAATCTAGACTCAAGAAAAAGTTCTTTTGATGAAATGTTATTTACTATTGATGTAGTCATGCATTACTATCTTTATTAATCGTAGCATTATAAACAACAATTTCTAACTAATAGGATTTATGTCATGAATGATAAAGAATTAGTTGCACACGCAGCATTGGATTATGTAGAAGATAATATGATTATTGGTCTTGGGACAGGCTCTACAGCCAATTACTTTATTGATGGACTGGCAAATAAAATAAAATCTGAGGGTCTATCCATAAATGTTGTTGCAAGCTCAACCGTAAGTCAAGAAAGGGCTAATGAGGCAGGCATAAAATATATATCAATTGATCAAATTGAAAAAATTGATCTTTATGTAGATGGCGCAGATGAGATAACAAATGATCTCGTCCTTCTTAAAGGAAGAGGTTATGACTTAGTTAAAGAGAAACTTTTAGCGTCTTCAAGTTCGAAATTTATTGTCATAGCTGATAAATCAAAAATTGTTGCTAAAATCAGCGAAAAGTTTCCAATTCCTATCGAAATTACGCCAATTGCATGGAAAATAACAAAAAATACTATCGAAAAAATATCTAAAACATGTGTTTTAAGGAAAAATGCTGCGGGTGATGCATACGCAATTACCTCATGCGGAAACTTTGTTTTAGATTGCCACATTGAATATGATGATATTCGTATACTTTCAAAGGTTATATCTGAAATACCTGGAGTGTTTGAACATGGTATCTTTTACAATTTACCTATCACCGCAATAATTGCTAACCAAGGAAATATTAGTCAAATTAGCTATTAATTTATTTAACGCAAATTATTTTTAGCCCGTCCATGTATGGTAAAAGCACAGTTGGGACCTCAATATCTCCATTTTCCAATTGATTGTTCTCAATTACAGCAACCAGAGCCCTTCCAACAGCAAGTCCAGACCCATTTAATGTATGCATTAATTTATTTTTTCCGTCAATATCTTTAAACCTTGCTTTTAATCTTCGAGCTTGAAAATCTTCGCAATTTGAGACTGAAGATATTTCTCTGTAGCATTGTTGTGAAGGAATCCAGACTTCAATATCAAAGGTTTTTGCAGCACCAAAACCTATATCACCTGTGCATAAAGATACTACCCTATATGGTAAATCAAGTTTTTTAAGTATATTTTCAGCGTGATTAACCATTTCATCTAAAGCTTCATAACTTTTTTCTGGATGAGTAATTTGAACCATCTCAACCTTATCAAACTGATGTTGTCTGATCATTCCTCTAGTATCTTTTCCATATGAGCCAGCCTCAGATCTAAAACATGGGGTTAATGCTGTGAGCTTTAAAGGAAGTTCATCATTAGTCAAGATTACATCACGCACAAAATTAGTTAAAGTTACTTCACCTGTCGGTATTAAATATAAACTTTCTTCACTATTACCTTTTTTTGTGCTGAATAAATCCTCAGCGAATTTTGGTAATTGCCCTGTGCCCAACAAGGAATCCTCATTAACCAAATAAGGTGTATAGCATTCTTCATAACCATGATCATTAACCTGAGTATCAATCATCATTTGACCTATTGCGCGATGAAGTCTAGCTATATCTTTTCTCATTACTACAAATCTAGCTCCAGATAATTTAGATCCTAAATCAAAATCTAAACCATGCAATGCTCCAATATCAACGTGATCCTTCGGTGCAAAATTAAATGATTTAACAGAACCAAACTCTCTCACAATAAGGTTGTCATTTTCATTTTTCCCTTCTGGTACAGTTGGGTGTGGAATGTTGGGTATATCTAATAAAAGAACTTGTAGATCACTTTGAATTTTTTCGAGTTGCTCCTCATAGGACTTTAAAGCTTCAGCAGTTGAATTAACTTGCTTCATCAATTCGTCAACTTTATTTCCTTTTGACTTTTCTAATCCTATCTTTTTTGAAACTTGATTTCTTTGTTCTTGCAATTCCTGTGCTTTGACTTGCATAGATTTTCGCTGCTGCTCTAGCTTTTCAAATTTTTCAGCATTAAGTTTGTAGCCACGTTTTCCTAATGCTAGTTTTACCTGTTCTGTTTGGTCTCTGAGTGTATTAATATTAATCATTTTTTTTCCGGTTCTTTTCGTTATATTTTTTATCAAGGCTCCTAAGGTACTCAATTTTTTCTAAAATCTTTTTTTCAAGGCCGCGGTCTGTTGGTTTATAAAATTCTACAGCGTCTAAGCCCTCAGGAAAATAATTTTCTTCGGCAGCATATCCCTCAGGTTCATTATGAGCATATCGATAGTTTTTTCCATAATCTAGCTCTGACATTAATTTTGTTGGGGCATTTCTAAGATGTATAGGCACATCATAGTGCTTCTGGCCTCCTACAAAAGATTTAACCTGGTTGTATGCTACATATGATGCATTGCTTTTTGCAGCCATTGCTAGGTAAATGGTTGCATTACATAGGGCAAGCTCTCCCTCTGGGAAACCCAACCTTTCATATATCTGGTAAGCCTCTAAAGCAATTGACTGAGCCCTTGGATCAGCGAGGCCAATATCCTCAATTGCAATTCTAATAATTCTTCTAGCAAGATAAAGTGGGTCTGCACCTCCATCGATCATCTTAATTAACCAGTAAATTGATGCGTTTGGATCAGATCCTCTTACCGACTTATGCAGTGCTGATATTTGATCATAAAATTGATCTCCACCTTTATCAAATTTTCTAGTTTTATCTGAAATTAATTTCTCTATTAACTCTTTGTTAACGACCAAATTTTTTGAATCACTTGAATTTATAACCATCTCTGCTAAATTCAATAAACGCCTTGCATCTCCATTAGCATAAGAAATCATTAACTCTTTAGAAGTTTTATCAACAGTAATCTCATTACTAATAAATGCTTTATTTAAAATTTCAAGTAGATCTTTATCAACTAAGGACTTTAATACATAAACTTGACATCGACTGAGTAATGCAGAATTTACTTCGAATGATGGATTCTCGGTTGTTGCTCCAATAAAAGTAATTAGTCCAGATTCAATATGAGGGAGGAATGCATCTTGTTGGCTCTTATTAAAACGGTGAACTTCGTCAACAAATAAAATAGTCTTTTTATTATGTTGGTCTCGAGCAAATTCTGCCCTTTCTATTGCCTCTCTAATTTCTTTTACCCCTGATAGCACGGCAGAAATTGAAATAAATTCTGATTCAATAGTATTTGCAATAACTCTTGCAATAGTTGTCTTTCCTACACCTGGTGGACCCCAAAGAATCATTGATGGTAGCTTATTTGATTCTATAGCAACCTTTAGAGACTGGCCTTCCCCTAATATATCAAGCTGACCAATAATTTCATCAAGTTTTTTCGGTCGTAATTCTTCAGCGAGAGGAGCACTATTTTTTTGCATTAATTAATTTTTAATTACTTCCACGTTTTCAGGGGTATTAAATAAGAAAAATTCATCATTAATTTTATTATTAACTACAAGATTCTTAAAAATAATAATAGTTGTTCGATTAAAGTTATCTAGTACTCTCATTTCTTTTATTTTATCAGCTTCAAAATTTATAAGCACACTCTTAAATGTAGTTAGTAATTTGTCCTTAGGTGTAGCTTGAAACCAATTTTTTGACTCGATATTTTTTACATAATTAAGATCAAATGAATTAGAAATATCTCCACTAACAAGAAGCATTGCAGGGCTAATGCCACCCAATTTATCCAATGAACTAATAATAACCTGCTTTAAGTCAGGGTCATAAAGGTAAAGTAGCTCGCCATCTGAAATAATTTGACTTTCATAAGGTTCTTTATATCTCCATCTAAAAAAATTAGGTTTTTTAAAAGAAAATGTGCCTGAATCCTCTTGAACTAATATGCTATTTTGATCTATAACTTTCTGAATGAAATTCCCTTGGGCAGAATTCATTTTTTCAATAAGTTTTGAAAAATCATCTAGATCTTTTGCACAAATATTGAACGAGATTAATACAGCAGACAAATACTTAATCATTGTTATTTGGTGCAACAATCTCACGATTACCATTGCTTTGCATTGGAGTTACTATGCCAGCTTTTTCCATATCCTCAATAATTCTTGCAGCACGATTGTAACCAATCCTTAGGTGTCTTTGTACATAAGAAATTGACGCTTTTTTAGTCTTCAAAACGATCGCAACTGCCTCATCATAAAGAGGATCTTTTTCACCAGAACTGCTCGATTCATCTGAGGAAAACGATGCATCCCCCTCATTGGGATTCAAAATTTCATCTCGGTAAATAGGTTCGCCTTTTGTCTTCAGGAAATTTACAACCTTATGTACCTCTTGATCTGATACGAACGCACCATGAATCCTTACTGGATAACCGCTTCCAGGAGGCATATAAAGCATATCTCCTTTACCTAGTAATGTTTCTGCTCCCATTTGATCAAGAATGGTTCGTGAATCAATTTTGCTTGAGACCTGAAATGCAACCCGTGCCGGAATATTTGCTTTAATTAATCCAGTTATAACATCTACAGAAGGTCTTTGTGTAGCTAGTACTAAATGAATACCTGATGCCCTTGCTTTCTGGGCAAGTCTTGCAATAAGTTCTTCTATTTTTTTGCCCATCACCATCATTAGATCAGCTAGCTCATCAATTACAATAACGATTTGCGGAAGATCTTCAAGTGTCTCTGGATCTTCAGGGTTGAGAGAAAAAGGGTTAGTAAGTGGTGTATTCTGCTCGATAGATTTTTTTAGTTTTTCATTGAATCCAGCTAAATTTCTCACCCCAAATGTAGACATCAACTTATATCGTCTTTCCATTTCTGCAACACACCAATTCAGTGCATGGCCTGCTTGCCTCATATCGGTAACAACTGGCGCAAGCAAATGAGGGATACCTTCATAAACTGAAAGTTCGAGCATTTTTGGATCAATGAGAATCATTTTTACTTCCTTAGCATTCGCCTTATAAAGCAGACTTAAAACGAGTGCATTAATTGCTACTGATTTACCTGAACCAGTTGTCCCTGCAATTAAAAGATGTGGCATTCTAGCGATATCAGCTACTTCAGCTTTACCTGAAATATCCTTGCCTAAAGCAACTGTAAGTAATGCGCTATTATCAGCAAACACTTTTGAGCTCATAATTTCTGATAAATAGACAACCTGTCTATTGGGATTCGGTATCTCTAAACCCATACAGGTTTTTCCAGGAATTGTTTCAACAACTCTTACACTAACTACCGATAATGCTCTAGCAAGATCTTTTGCTAAATTGATCACCTGGCTACCCTTAACACCGGGGGCCGGCTCAAATTCATAACGTGTTATAACTGGGCCAGGTTGAGCTGAAATTACTTTTGCCTCGATACCAAAATCTAATAATTTTTTTTCAATAAGACGCGATATAAATTCAATTGTCTCTGAGGACTGAACCTCTAATTGTTTTGGTGGTTGATCTAAAAGATGAAGTGGAGGTAATTCGACTGTGTTATCACTAAAAAGATTTGTTTGCTTTTCTTTGATAACTCTAACACTTTCCTTGATTGCTGTTTTTGGCTCAATAATCGCAACAGGGGGTCGACTTTCTAATCTTTTTCTTTCTTCGTCAACAAACTCACTTCGTTGCTGTTCAAATTTTTTTCCTTCTCTTCTATCTTGCCAATCATAAAATTTTTCATATACTAAACGACCAAGATTAAAAATAAAATTACCTACACCTTCTGCAATATTAATCCATGACCAACCAGTAAATAAACTAAACCCAATAGCAAAGCTAATCAAAAGAAAAATTAATGACCCTATGTACCCAATTGTTTTTCTTAATAATTCATTTGCAAGATAACCTAACATGCCTCCTTGTTCTGATGGAAGGCTTACATCCAAATTTATAATATGTCCTGCCTCAAATGTAGAAGAAGATGTAATAAGAAGTAAAAAACCTAGGTAATGCACTAGTAGGATATGTTTAGTTTTATAATCTTCGTTTTCAATTCGAGGATAAATCAAAAAAATACTATAAATACTTAAGAATACTAACCACCAGGATGACATTCCAAATATATATAAAGAAAAATCTGAGAAGTATGCCCCAAAAATTCCTCCTAAATTTGTTATTGTAAGATCAACATTTACTGCATTAGACCAAGATTGATCTGAAGGATTGAATGTAGCTAAAGCTAGGGTCATATATAACCCAATAAATAATAAGACAAACCATGAGGCCTCACGAATAATTCTGTTAGCTAGGATCCGTGGAGAATTTTGGCTGACTAAATTTTTTTTAATATTTTTTTTTGATTTTTTACTAGATAACAATTTTAGGTACTCTCATAAATTTTTATATTAAAATTATATCAGTATGTCTTCCAATTATTACCTACTACTATGTCAAACGAAAAAATAAAATTAAGGCTATATTTTATTAATTTGTTTGATTCATTATCACTACTCCACTAAGATTATAAATTAAATTTAATAAATTCGAGATAAATCTAATATGACAAAACATTCGCCCTTAATTATTCTTGGTTCTGGCCCAGCGGGCTATTCAGCAGCAGTATATGCAGCTAGAGCCAATTTAAAACCACTATTAATTACCGGTGTTGCACAAGGTGGACAGCTCATGACAACTACCGAGGTTGATAATTGGCCAGCTGATGCAGATGGAGTAATGGGGCCTGAACTAATGAGTCGATTTGAAAAACATGCACGTCGATTTAATACTGATATTGTTTTTGATCACATTCACACCTGTCATTTCAAGGAAAAACCTTTTCGTCTAATTGGTGACAATAATGATTATACCTGTGATGCACTAATTATCTCCACAGGTGCTTCTGCCAAATATCTTGGAATAGAAAGTGAAACTTCTTTTTTAGGTAAAGGTGTTTCAGCTTGTGCAACATGCGATGGTTTCTTTTACAAGAATCAAGAAGTTGCAGTTATTGGCGGAGGAAATACAGCAATTGAAGAAGCTCTTTATCTATCTAATATTGCAAGTAAAGTGACAATAATTCATCGTCGAGATAAGTTTAGAGCTGAAGCAATCATGATGGACAAGGTTCATGAGCGAGTTAAGGAAGGAAAAATAGTATTAGAGCTCTTCCATGAACTAGATGAAGTAGTTGGTGATGATTCTGGTGTCACCGGTATTAAAATTAAATCAACTGAAACAGGATCAATCAAACTAATTGAATTACATGGAGTATTTATCGCAATTGGTCACAAACCAAATACAGATATTTTCGAAGGTCAGCTTGAAATGGAAAATGGATATATCTTAACCCAATGTGGTAGGCAGGGTAATTTTACTGCGACTAGCATTGAAGGAGTATTTGCTGCAGGAGACGTACAAGACTTTATATATCGTCAAGCTGTGACAAGTGCAGGAACTGGATGTATGGCGGCGCTTGATGCAGAGCGTTACTTAACTACATAATGGCTGAAGATGATGACCTATTTTGGGAAGAAGTTAAGGACGTTAAACCATTAAAGGTTAAATCAAAATTAATTGATACGGCAAAAAAAAAGCCAAAACCTAGGCCTATTGCGCAACAACTTATCGAAGATGAAAGAAATGTACTTATTGAATCGTTAAGTGATGAATATATAAGTAACTCAATTGAATTAGATGAAGATTCATCTTACTTACGTAATGGTCACTCTCCAGATATTATCAAGAGACTAAAAAAGGGATACTGGACAATACAAGGCTCTATTGACCTTCATGGAATGATTTCGAGAGAGGCTAAAGATTACATAGTTGATTATATTCAAGAGTGTAAAAAGAAAAAGGTAAGATGTATTAGGATAATCCATGGCAAAGGCTATGGCTCAAAGAATAAAGAGCCCGTTCTTAAAAAAAAGGTTAGAAATTGGCTTATGCAAAAAGATGAAGTAATTGCCTACTCTGAAGCACCAAGACATGATGGCGGGAGTGGGGTTGTAATTGTATTACTTAAAGAGTACTAAGAGTCAAAAGACTGAATAGTACAAATTGCTTGTGCAGCTATACCTTCTGCACGACCTATAAAACCAAGACCTTCTGTTGTTGTTGCCTTTATATTTATTTGCGTTAGTCCACACAAGCAATCTTCAGCGATATTTTCAATCATTTCTTTAGTATAGGGTGAGATTTTTGGTAATTCACAAATTACAGTAGCGTCGATATTATTAATTTTGTAACCCTTATCTTGTACCAAGCCAACTACAACCCTTAAAATATCTCTTGAGCTCATATCCTTAAATTTTAGATCATTATCAGGAAAATGATTGCCAATATCTCCTAAACCTGCAGCTCCTAAAATAGCATCACTAATAGAATGGAGTAATACATCTGCATCTGAATGTCCATCTAACCCTAACGGATGATCAATAGTTACTCCACCAATAATGCAGGGGCGTCCAGCACTAAACTTATGAACATCAAAACCTTGCCCTACTCTAATCATTTTTTTCCTTTACTATCTGGATTAAATACTACTTTGATATGTTCCATGTCTTCAGGATAAGTAACCTTAAAGTTATTGGGGCTACCTAAAAATATTTTTGGTTTTTTTCCTAAAGACTCTACTGCCTCACATTCGTCTGTTGGAAAACCATTAAATTTTTCAATAGCTTGTTTTAGTAATTTATATCTAAACATTTGTGGTGTTTGAGCTAACCAAATCTCATTACGGTTTTCGGTACCTATAATTACACCCGACTTGTCAACGCGCTTAACTGTATCTACAACTGGGATTGCCATAATGCCACCAACTTTATGACTACCTATTTCTGAAATAAAATTGTTAACCATCGACTCATTAATACCTAATCGAGCAGCATCATGAATCATTATCCAATCACTTTTATCTACATTTTTTTTGATCTGATTTAAAGTATTTAATACAGTTGCTGAGCGCGTGCTACCGCCTGATTTATAAACCGTCGTTTTTGAAGAAAAACGATGTCTAATATTTTCAATATAATGCTCTTTAGGGCTAACTGCTATGGAAATAGAATCTATAGAAGATACATTAGAAAAAATAAAGTCTATCCACTCAATTATCGTCTTACTACCTATGCTTGAAAATTGCTTGGGTATCGAATTACCAATTCTAGAACCTGTTCCTGCTGCAGGAATAATAAGATGAATTTTTGCCATGATATGATTTTAGCATGGCAAAAATTCATAATTGATTATTTAGTCTGAGGAAACAGAGTTGATTTTATGAATCGATATGTCAGCTCCATTAAACTCATCTTCTTGGCTTAGTCGAATATTAAAAAGTTTATGAACAATACTATAAATAAGAAATCCGCCAATGAGCGCCACAGAAATTCCCACTAGGGTTCCTACAAGTTGAGACATGAAGGTTACACCACCAAGCCCCCCCAGCATCTCTAGTCCAAAAATTCCTGCTGCTATTCCCCCCCAAGCTCCGCATATCCCATGTAGTGGCCAAACACCTAATACATCATCAATCTTCCATTTGTTTTGAGTAAGTGAGAATGTCAATACAAACAGTGCTCCTGCAACTAGGCCAACAACCAAGGCACCTAATGGATGAAATAAATTTGATCCCGCACAAACCGCAACTAAACCAGCAAGCGGTCCATTATATAAAAATCCAGGATCATTTTTTCCAACAATTAATGCAGCAAGTGTTCCTCCAACCATAGCCATAAGAGAATTTACAGCTACAAGTCCAGATAAGCCTTCAAGAGTCTGGGCAGACATCACATTAAAACCAAACCAACCAACAGTCAAAATCCATGAACCCAACGCTAGGAATGGAATACTTGATGGCGGAAAGGCATTTAATTTACCCTCCTTAGTGTATCTTCCATGACGTGCCCCTAGTATTAAAACTGCTGCCAATGCAATCCAACCACCCATCCCGTGAACTACAACTGATCCAGCAAAATCACTAAAAGGCGCACCAAATTGGTTAGTTAAGAATTCCTGAAAACCATAATTACCATTCCAAACAGTGCCCTCAAACAGTGGGTATAAAAAACCTACTAATAAAAACGAGGCAATTAACTGAGGATTAAAAGTTGCTCTTTCAGCAATACCACCAGAAATTATTGCAGGAATAGCCGCTGCAAATGTTAGAAGAAAAAAGAACTTAACTAGCTCATATGCACTTTTTTCACTTAATACTGAAGCGGCTCCATAAAAATCAATACCATACGCAATACTATAACCAATAAAAAAATAGGCGATAGTAGATACAGAGAAGTCTGCCATAATTTTGGCAAGTGCATTAACTTGGTTTTTCTGCCTAACAGTACCTACCTCTAGAAATGCAAAACCAGCATGCATTGCAAGAACCATAATAGCCCCTAATAAAATAAATAGAACATCACTTTGATTACCTAAACTTTCCATAACCCGACTTCCTTCAAAAAAAAATTTGAAATAATTTTAATGTAATTAACTAATAATTTGCACCAAATAAGCAGTTAATAACTAAATTAGTGCAAATTAGAATAATTTACGTATTATTTTGGTGCAAAAATATAAAATATTAATAGAGTGTAGATTGATTTACTATATAAATAATGTTCGATTATTTTTTATTATTTCTTATTAGCCTTCTTCTTTTTTTTTGGTGGGATACAATCACTAAAAGAGAAATTGCTATTCATCATGGTAAATTATTAGCAAAAAAATTTAATCTTCAACTTTTAGATGAAAGCGTTCACTGTAATAAAATTACATTTGTGAGGACCCGTAATGACTGGTTATCTATTAGGCGTGTATATATGTTTAGTGTCAGCACCAATACAGAAGATAGGCTTAATTGCCAACTAACCTTAATTGGAAAATCTCTAACGGACTGGTTTGTCCCACCATATCCGCAAAAAAATTAAATATGTATATTGGACGTTTTGCACCGACCCCCTCAGGACCTCTTCACTTTGGCTCTATAGTTACAGCTATCGCAAGTTTTCTTGATGCCAAATCAAATGGTGGAAAATGGCTTGTAAAAATAGATGACATTGATCAACCAAGAGTTATTCGGGGAGCAGATGCAATAATTCTAAATAGCTTAAAAGAATTACATCTTTACTGGGACGCCCCCGTTGTATATCAAAGTCATAGAATCAATGAGTACAACAAAAAAATAGACTATCTTAAAAAATTAAATGCGGCTTACTTGTGTGAATGCTCGAGAAGAGATATTAATAAATTAGCTATTACAGGAGTTGATGGTTTCATTTATCCTGGAATTTGTCGGGAGAAAAAAATTAATCTTAGCGATCGAGTTTCTCATCGAGTTGAAGTAAAAGATGAATTAATAATTACTCAAGATTGCATACAAGGCATAGTTAAACAAAATTTATCCAGTGATATTGGAGATTTTATTATCAAACGATCTGATGGTTTATTTGCTTATCAGTTTGCTGTTGTGGTTGATAACTATTTAGATGGTGTTACAAATATTATAAGAGGATATGACCTAATACAATCTGTACCTCGGCAAGTCTTTTTGCATCAATTACTTGATATTGATGTTCCAGAATTTAGTCACATTCCTATTGCTACTAAATTTGATCAAAAAATAAGTAAAAGCTGTGGTAATAAAATTATTATTAAAGGAAATGAAATATCTATTTGGCTAAAATGTTTAGCTTTCTTAAATCAACCAATGGAAGCATATTCAAAGTCAATGAATATTGAAGATATTATTTGTGAAGCCATAAGGTGTTGGTCAAAAAACCTAATTAAACCGTTACGTCAGATTGAAATTGACGATAATATTCATACATGACAATACTAGCAGCGGCACCGACATTTAGAGACTCAATGCCCTTGGTCATAGGTATAGTAATTTTTTTTGTAGATTTATCAAGAAGATTTCGACTCACTCCTTGACCTTCGCTTCCCAAAATTATTGCTACATTCTTAGGTAAGTCCTCCTTGTATAAGGATTCTCCCTTCATGTTTAAGGCGTAAACTGGAAACTCAAATAGCTCTATTAAGTGCTCAAGGTTTTGTTGCTCATAGCATGTCAGAAAAAAATGTGCACCCTGACTTCCTCTAAGCGTTTTTGGGGACCATATATCATTGCACTCTTTTGACAGGAATACTGAATTAACACCGACTGCTGCAGCTGTTCTGATAATACCTCCTAAATTACCAGGATCCTGAATTCTGTCCAGAAGCAGGCTTAGCCCATGAGGTTTTATAAAATTACTAGATGGTATATTAATCAAAGCAATTAGACCTGTCACAGAACTAAGATCAGAAATTTTTACAAACAAAGAATGTTGTATGATATGAATTTTAACATTTGGATTATTTTATATTATTAAATTAATCTCATCCGACTCAATCGACACATCTTTTATTAACTCAAGAATCGTTCCACCACTTTTGATATAGGTCTTTATTAAATGCGGACCATCCAGAAGTGTTTGTGATATTTGTTTCCTAAAGGCCTTATTCGTAAAGATCTTTCGAACAACTTTAAAGGTCGAATTTTCAGAAGATTTAATTATTAAATCAGCCATAAATTTATTCAATCCTTAGAGCATTAAGTTTATAGCCCTCAAGCTCAAATTGCTTTAACAATCCATTATTTCCAGCGAGATGAGACGCGCCAACTGCAATAAATAAGCGATTATTTTTCGCTAACTTATGCGCCCTATTAAAAAATATCTTATTACGGTTAATTAAAATTTCTTTCTTTACCTTAATCCACATACTTTTAGATAATAGTTGACTTGTAATATCCTCATTGACATTAATTATCTTATTTAAATCCTGGGATAAATAAGCTGCCATTAGCTGCTCATAATCTTTTTCTTTTTGTTCAAATGATTTAGATAGCACCTTTTTCAAAAAAGCTATCTGTTCTGAAATAGAAAAATTATCTAGTACCTGAAAATGCTCTTCTGAAGTCTCTAGGCCTTTAATTACTAGGCCTAAATCTCTTGCCTTAGTTTTAAGAAGATTATCAAGATTAAATGGAGTTATAGGCCTGGGTGAATCAAAAATAACTGCTAACAACCATGGCTTCATTTTCATAACTCTCTCAAAAGACATTGTATGAAAATCTGCTAATAACTTAATTTTATCTAGATCTTGATCGTCAAAATATAATGGATATTGAATATTTTTCATTAATAATAAATTGGGGTTTGATATCTCCATTGTCTCCATTAAAAAAAACTGACTTGATTTGAGAGCATCTATTACTCTTTTATTGATATCAGAAACACGATTATCATCTGTATGAATAGTGCCATATAGATAAGTCTCAAATCCATTAGGTGATGTCAGTTTCCAAAAAACTGAATTTTCAAGAGCACTTATTGGAGAAAAATGGAAGATTAAAAATAGATAGAGTATAAATATTTTAAAATTAGAATGCATACAGACAATGTTAGTAAAATTCATGAAATTAGATAATAACAGTATTCTGATTATGAGATATCGTCTATCAAATTAAAAATCGGGTAAAATAATCACTCAATTATAATTTAGCGAGTGGCGATGAATTATCTTGATAAAAATATCTTAGAAAAAATACAGTTTTATGTAACAACCAAGTATCCATGTGGTTATATCAATAATCATGAAGCTCAATCAATCGTAGCAACACCGTATAAAAAAATTGATTCAGATAACTATTCTGACCTAATAAAAGACGGGTTTAGGAGAAGCGGGCAATATGTTTACAAGCCACAGTGTCATAAATGTAGTGCATGTATTCCCATTAGGATATGTGCCAAAGAATTCAAAAAAAGCCAATCCCAAAAACGTACCCTAAAAAAGCATTCATATATTGACGCTAAAGTATTTCCGCTTAAATTTGAGGAGGAGCATTATAATTTATACGTAAACTATCAAAATAATCGCCACCGCCTAAGCTCTGAAACTAACAATGATATTACTGATTACAATGATTTCTTAATAAAAAGTAACGTAAACACTAAAATAATTGAATTTAGAGCCGAAGAGAAGCTATTAATGGTTACTATAATAGATCAAGTAAAGAATGGTATATCCGCAGTCTACACTTTTTATGACTGCAATGATTCTAGGTTGAGTTTAGGTACTTATTCAATTCTTTGGCTGCTAAATTTCTGTAAAAACGAAAATTTAGATTACTTATATCTGGGTTATTGGATAAACGATAGTAAGAAAATGAAATATAAAATTAATTTTAAGCCTTATGAGTTAATGATAAATGGTGCATGGCAAGAGTCTCCAAATTAACCAACATGATACAATTCCAGCATTTAATAAAGACAAAAATCCAATGAAAAATATTCTAATATTTGGAGTAGGGCTTATTGGTGGTTCAATTGCTCTTAAGTCCAAACATATCAAGTTATTTAAGCAAGTAGTGGGCGTTGAAAGAAAGGATGGTACAACGCTATCTCCATTTGTGAAGTCTGGTATGTTGGATCACATTTCAATTAATCTTGAGAATGACATAGCCAATGCAGATCTAATTGTAGTAGCAACGCCTGTTGCAAAAATTTATGGTATTTTAAAAAATATATATCCTCATTTAAAAACAAATACCGTTATTACAGATGTTGGAAGTACAAAGTCAAATGTAATGAATGATGCGAAAAGTGCTCTTAATGAAAAATCAAGCCAGTTTATTGGATCCCATCCTATAGCTGGTTCAGAAAAACATGGGCCTAGTGCAGCAATACAAGATTTATTTGAAGGTATGAATATTATTGTTACGCCACCAACTGATTCAACAGACTTTATGAAAGAAAAAATAAATCAATTTTGGTCTGCAATGGGAGGGGAAATTACAGTAATGACACCTCAAGAACATGATAAAATTTTTTCAACAGTCAGTCACCTACCACACATACTCGCTTTTAGTTTAGTAAATCTAATTAACAACAATAAGAAAAAAGAAATTCTTCTTAATTTTGCTGCTAGTGGGTTTCGCGACTTTTCAAGAATTGCTGCAAGCTCGCCGGAGGTTTGGCGAGATATTTCAATTGCTAATAAAAATGCCATACTTAATGATTTAAAGCTTTACCAAAATGAACTTACAAAAATTACTGACCTAATTAATAATGAAGACCAAGAAGGCTTAAAAAATTATTTTGCAAATGCTAGTTCGACAAGACAAAGTTGGGTTGGTAAAAAAATTGAATAAAAAAATTATAAAGCCGGTAATACAAGTAAACGGGACTATCTCACTGCCTGGATCGAAAAGTATCACGAACCGAATATTATTAATGGCTGCGCTAAGTAATGGAAAAACAACTATTAATAATTACTTAGAATCTGATGATACTAGCTATATGCTTGGCGCCCTGAAGGAGCTAGGTGTTGAATTCAGGGATACTGGGAATTCGCTAATAATTAATGGTATAAATCACAAATTTCCAGTTTTAAGATCTAAGTTATTTTTAGGTAACGCTGGGACTGCTTTTAGGCCTCTAACTGCAGTATTAGCAATGATGGGTGGAGACTATGAAATATCTGGGATAGACCGAATGCATGAAAGGCCTATAAAAGATTTAGTTAATGGGCTCGAGCAAATTGGAGCCAAAATAAATTATTTGGGGGCTTCAGGGCTTCCTCCTTTAAAAATTTTACCTAGCAACATTACATATAAATCACCAATAAAAATAAACGGTAGTGTTTCGAGCCAATTTTTAACTGCACTTTTAATGGCTTGTCCCCTTGCTAACCAAGATTTAATTATTAAAGTTAATGGTGACCTTATCTCAAAGCCATATATTAATATAACCCTCAAACTTCTTGAAAGGTTTGGTGTTCAATATAAAAATTTAAATTGGCAAACATTTCAGCTAAGTCATGGATCTCGCTATAAATCTTCAGGTGAAATTTCAGTTGAAGGAGATGCCTCATCAGCGTCTTATTTTTTTGCTGCAGCAGCAATTTTAGGGAAAATTGAGGTAAATGGTATCAACGCAACTAGCATTCAGGGAGATTTAAACTTTCTAAAAGTTATTGATAGAATGGGCGCTAAAATTGAATACCTTAAGAATTCAGTAAAAGTTACTCGACAATATGATTTAAAAGGCTTAGATATTGATTGCAAAGATATCCCTGATGCAGCAATGACATTAGCAGTAATGGCTATTTTTGCTAAAGGTAAAACTATATTGCGAAATATTGGTAGCTGGCGAGTAAAAGAGACTGATAGAATTTATGCAATGCAAACTGAGTTAAAAAAATTAGGTGCTCATGTTGCTTCAACAGACGATTCGATATCAATTTCTCCTCCCAATATTATTAATAATAATATCGAAATAGATACATATAATGACCACAGGATAGCAATGTGTTTTTCATTGGTTGCATTGGCTAATAAAACTATCGTTATTAATGATCCTGAATGTGTAAACAAAACATACCCTAATTTTTTTAAAGATTTTGATGCTGTTACCTCATGACCTTAAAAAAAATACCCTACCTAATAGCAATTGATGGTCCAGCAGGCTCTGGAAAAGGAACTATTGCAAAATTAATCAGTAAAAAACTTAATTTAAATTATTTAGATTCTGGGGCTATTTATCGAGTAATAGCTCTTGGTGCCACTATAAATAATATCTCCTCAGGTGAGGTAACAAAATTAATTTCTCTTGTTGGGAGCATTAATATGAAATTTGAAGGAGAAGATGTGTTGCTTGATAATAAAGTAATCACAGATAAAATTAGGACCTCTGAAATAAGTAAATTTTCATCTGAAATTGCAGTACACTCAAAGTTACGAGATGAAATACTAAGCCTTCAAAGAAGTTTTTATCATGGAAATGGTTTGGTTGCAGAGGGTAGAGATATGACTACGGTAGTTTTTCCTAATGCTGACCTCAAAGTATATTTAGATGCCAGCCCTTATGAAAGGGCTGAAAGAAGATATAAACAGTTGATATCAAAAGGAAACAGTGTTAATATTCAAGACCTTACTTCCGAGATTGAAGCAAGGGACAAAAGGGATAAACAAAGAAAAGCTTCCCCATTAAAAATTGCTGATGACGCAAAAGTTTTAAACACTGATGACCTCACGATAGGTCAAACCGTCGATAAAATTCTCGCATTTATCATTTAATTTTGGTGTCAATGAGTCAAATTCATTGATTTTTATTAATTAACCCATCGCATGTTGGGACTTATCGTTTAAGGTTAAATATATTAATGGCAACTACAGAAAAATCAAAAGCTTCTGACACAGAAAGCTTTGCAGCATTATTTGAAGAGAGTATGGCGCTTAAAGAAATGCGTCAAGGCGAAATTATTACAGCAGAAGTAATATCTGTTGAAAGTGATTTTATTATTGTTAATGCTGGGCTTAAATCTGAAAGCGTAATTAAAACTGAAGAGTTCCTTGATGATAAAGGTGATACAGAAGTTCAGGTTGGTGATTTTGTTAAGGTTGCAATTGAAAAATTAGAAGATGGTTATGGATCAACGATTCTTTCAAGAGTTAAAGCAAAGCAAATGCAAGCATGGTTAGATTTAGAAGATGCGATGAATGAAGGAACTATTATCAAAGGCTATGTTAGTAGCAAAGTTAAAGGTGGATTAAGAGTTACAGTTAATGGAATTATGGCATTCCTTCCAGGTTCATTAGTTGATAGTAGGCCAGTAAAAGACACAACTCCCTTTGAGAATAAAGAATGTGAACTAAAAATTATAAAAATTGATAGAAAAAGAAATAACGTTGTAGTTTCAAGAAAAGCTGTGATTGAAGAGCAACAAGGAGTCAATAGAGACTCTGTGCTTGAAACGATTGTTGAAGGCGCAACAGTAAAAGGCATTATTAAAAATATTACAGATTATGGCGCGTTCGTAGATTTAGGAGGAATTGATGGTCTACTTCACATTACAGATCTTGCATGGAAAAGGATTAAGCACCCATCTGAAATATTAAGCGTAGGAGATGAAATTGACGCACGAGTTCTTAAGTATGACCAAGAAAAAAATCGTGTTTCATTAGGCTTAAAACAACTTGATGAAGATCCTTGGATTGGTCTTAATAGACGCTACCCTGTAAAAACTCGCATATTTGGAAAAGTCTCAAACCTAACTGATTATGGTGCATTTATTGAAATTGAAACTGGAATTGAAGGCCTTGTTCATGTATCGGAGATGGATTGGACAAATAAAAATATCCATCCTACAAAAGCAGTGCAATTAGGTGATGAGGTGGAAGTTATGATCTTAGAAGTTGATGAAGGTAGAAGGCGCCTCTCATTAGGGATGAAACAATGCCAGGCAAACCCCTGGGATGAATTTGCATCAAAACATAATAAAGATGAAAAAATTTCTGGAAACATTAAATCAATAACTGATTTTGGTATTTTTATTGGTTTAGATGGTGGTATTGATGGACTGATACATTTATCAGATATCTCATGGACTGAAACTGGAGAAAAAGCTGTCCAGAAATTCAAAAAAGGTGATGATCTTGAGGCACTAATTATATCGATAGATGTTGAAAAAGAAAGAATCTCATTAGGTATTAAGCAGCTAACAGAAAATCCAAATCCAGAATCTGAAACAGCAACTAATGATATTGCTGAAAAGCCAGCTAAAAAGACCCCTAAAAAGGCATCTAAGAAAGAAACAGCATCAGACGAACTAAAAAATGGTGGGACTACAAGTCTTGGCGCACTTTTAAAAGCAAAGCTTAATGATAAAAAATAATGACTAAATCAAAACTTATTAACCTCTTAGCTGGAAGATTTTCACAGTTAGTTCATAAGGATGCAGAACTTTCTGTAAAAACAATCCTAGATGCAATGAGTAATTCATTAATGAAGAAACAAAGAATTGAAATAAGGGGTTTTGGGAGTTTTAGTTTGAACTATAGACCTCCTAGGATTGGTAGAAATCCAAAGTCAGGAGAAAAAGTTAATGTCCCAGAGAAATACGTACCACATTTTAAAGCAGGAAAAGAACTTAGAGCTAGAGTTGATAAATAAAGAAATAAGTTAATATTTAAAAGCATATCTCGACAAAAGATATGCTTTTTTTTAAAAATAAAGTAATGTTAAATTATGGTCGAATTCGAATTCTGGTGGCTTCTAATAATTCCATTATTTTTTGGTTTGGGATGGTTTGCAGCCCGAATTGATATAGCTCAAATTATTTCAGAGAGTACTGACTTCCCTTCAGCATACTTTAAGGGACTTAATTTCTTAATTAAGAACCAATATGAGAAAGCAGCAGAAGCATTTAGTCACGCTGTTAAAATAAATAATGAATCACTAGAAATACATTTTGTATTAGGTAGCCTTTACCGAAGGACAGGACAACTTGATAGAGCAATTAATTTACATATAGATTTACTTGAAACAAGAGAGCTCACTCACCAACAACAAGAATCTGTGAAGGCAGAACTCGCACTTGACTACTTTAAAACTGGTTTATACGATCGAGCAGAGGAACTTCTTCTTGCTCTAAATAAAGATAGTTACCATCAATTTTCGCTCAATACATTGCTTGATATCTATAGTAAAGAGAGAGAATGGAATAAAGCAATTACAACAGCTACTGAGCTTGAAAAAATATCAGGCGTATCATTTCGAGAAAATATAAGTCATTTTTATTGTGAGATTGCTGTGATACATATTCTTGAAAAAAAGAATACCCAAGCAAATGAAATATTAAGAAAAGCTCTAGACGAACATAAGAACTGTGTAAGGGCAAATATCCTTCTAGGGGATATCTGTGAGAGTGAGGAGAGATTTGATGAGGCAGTTTCGCATTGGAAGAAAGTTGAGTACCAACAACCTGAATACCTTGGGCTTGTGGCTTCAAAAATTCTTAATGCGTATCAAAGGCAAGACAAGTTAAATGAAGGACTTACAATCTTATCAGGCTACTATGACCTATATAAGCTTAAAACATTATTAAGCATTTTATATTCAGCAATTATGTCAAATGAAGGACCAAAAAAAGCTGAAACTATTGCGCGCAATGAGTTAATACAAAGGCCTAGTTTATCTGCACTTGATCAGTTATTTGAGGCTCAAGCAATTGGAAAAACAAGTAAAATAAGTAATATTGAACTCATTCAGCAAACAATTAAAAATGCGATAGGTGATCGCCGTTTTTATTCCTGTAATAAATGTGGTTTCAAAGCAAGACAATTTCATTGGCACTGCCCAGCCTGTAATAGCTGGGAATCTCTTCCATCAGAGCCCATTGATATTATTATGGATAATAAAATTTAATGTTAACTAGTCCTAAATTATTTGTTGCATACGATTTTAGTAATCCAAGTAAAGCTAAGGAATTTTCTAAGAAGATAAACCCAGAACAATGTGGAATTAAAGTTGGTAAAGAGCTATTTACATCTGGTGGTCCAGCTATTGTTGAATGGCTCCAATCCAAAGGATTTAAAGTTTTTCTAGATTTAAAGTTTCATGATATTCCAACTACCGTTAAAAGAGCTTGTTATGTTGCATCGGAATTAGGTGTATGGATGTTAAATGTCCATGCTATGGGTGGGAATGATATGCTTAGCGCAGCAAAAGAAGGTGTAGATCAATCAAATCAAAATCCATACCTAATTGGAGTTACAGTGCTAACAAGCATGAACAATGATAACTTAAATGAGATAGGAATTAATCATTCAATGAATAAACAAATATTGAAATTAGCGTTAAATGTCTCAACCCATAAACTTGATGGAATTGTATGTGGTGCAAGTGATATTAAAGGCATTAAACCTTCACTTCCCAAAGATTTCATTTATGTAACCCCAGGCATTAGACTGTTATCAAATGCAAATAATGATCAAAAGAGAATTATTTCTCCAGAAGATGCAATTAAGGCAGGTTCTAGTATATTAGTTGTAGGTAGACCGATTACTGAATCTAAAAATCCAGCACTCACAGCAGAAGAGATAATTAAGAAAATTAGCTAGAATTTTGACCTAACATTAAATCAATAGCATCCTTATCCAGCCGGGTCAGAAGATGATTGTAATCAGAAATATTTTTTATATTTTCATGAATAGCATCTATTGACTGATAACTCGACTCCCCATAGAATTCTGCAATCTTAAGTATTAAATCTGGCATGATAGGCGAATAATAGATTGAGAGAACTCTAAAGGCCTGGAGAGCTGCGGAACAAACCTGATGAAGTTGTGACATAGATCTATGTTCATCGTTGTTCTTTGCCAATACCCAGGGCTCCAATCGATTAACATACTCATTTACTTTTTCAGTATAAGACATTAATAATCGATTTAATTTGCTAAATAACCTTGCTTCGTAAAGAGAAATAACTTCATCTTTTATAGCAATTAAATCGTCAACAATTACCTTTGCATCCTGAATAGAAATTTCATTAGTCGGAACTAATGTGTTATTAAAATATTTTTTTATAAATCCAGATGTTCTGCTAGGTATATTAATAAACTTCCCAACTAGGTCGCTGTTAACTTTTGCAATAAAATCTTCTAAATTTAAATCAATATCTTCCATTGAGTCATTTAGTTTAGAAAAATAATAATACCTTAGATAATCAGGATTTTTTATAGTATTCAGGTAGCTCCTTGCGGTAATAAAAGTCCCCCTTGATTTTGACATCTTCTCGCCATTTACAGTTAGAAAGCCATGCGCATAGACTCTAGAAGGCACTCTAAAACCAGAATATGAAAGGGTAGCGGGCCAAAATAAAGCATGAAAATACAAAATATCCTTACCAATAAAATGAATTAATTCTGTATCACTACCCTTCTTCCAATATTCGTCAAAAGATAAATTTTTCTCGTCAGCTAATTTTTTAAAACTTGCCATATATCCAATTGGGGCATCAAGCCAAACATAAAAAAACTTACCTGGGGCATCTGGAATTTCAAAACCAAAATATGGTGCGTCTCTTGAAATATCCCAATTAGATAGACCTGCCTTGAACCATTCGTTAAGCTTATTGCTTGCTTCCGGTTGTAATGTACCTGACTTTGTCCACTTTTCTAGAAAATCTGTACATTCCGAAAGCTTAAAAAAATAATGGTCTGTCTTTTTTTTGATAGGTGCTGTACCTGATATGACTGAATAAGCATTAATCAAATCGGTTGGGTTATAAGTTGAACCACATTCCTCACAAGAATCTCCATATTGGTCTACTGCCTTACATTTTGGACATTCTCCTTTGATATAGCGATCCGGAAGGAACATTTCTTTTTTTGAATCATAGAACTGTTCAATTTCTTTTTTCTCAATTTTATTATTACTGGTTAATTTTTTATAAATAGTTTCGGAAAGCTCTTTATTTTCAATAGAGTTAGTTGAATAGAAATTATCAAAAGATACATTAAAATCAGAAAAGTCTTGAGAATGTTCCTGATGAACTTGCTCAACCAAATTCTCTGGAGTAATATTTTCCTTCTCGGCTCGTAACATTACTGGAGTTCCATGAGTGTCATCAGCGCAGACATAATAAATTTCATTTGAAATCATTCGCTGATATCTGCACCAGATATCAGTTTGGATGTATTCGACTAGATGTCCTAGGTGTATACTTCCATTTGCATATGGTAATGCTGATGTGACAAGAATTTTCCGCATTGAATTCAATCGAGAGATTAGTTTAATAATGGATTATTCTATCAAATTACCAACCCAATCACATTACTTAAAATTATTTTTTAGAAAGAAACTATTTTATGGAAAACGAAATTAAAGAAATATTGTTAGGTTTAACAAATACTAATTATAAAAAAAAATTCATAAATAAAAAAAATATAAAATCTATTTTAATTAAAAAAGATAAGGTTGACATTTCACTTGAATTCAATTTTCCAATCACACTTTTATTAGAAGAATTTGATTCACTTATAAAAGAAGCATTAAAAACCTTAGTAAAACAACCATTAGAAATTAATTTATCACAAAAAATTAAGAGCCATCAAGCACAAAAAGGTATCAGTTTAATTGATGG
>JAQWQF010000010.1 GCA_029244935.1 Methylophilaceae bacterium
ATTTAAATTTAGCATTTAAGAAGACCTAATATGCTTGAAAATATTGAACCACGTGAGGATATAGTATTATCATCAGGCGATATAATTGTTATTTTAAGTCTGCCTGCAAACCTAAAATAACAATTATATCGCCTGATGATAATACTATATCCTCACGTGGTTCAATATTTTCAAGCATATTAGGTCTTCTTAAATGCTGAATTTCAATATTAAATTCTTTAAATGGAATACTTTTAATAGGTTTATTTACCACAAAGAAATATTTATCTATTTCAATTGAGTGAAGCTGAAAGCGTTCTTGTAAATTATTATCTTGATCAAGGTCGGTTTCACCGGCAAAAAAACCTCTAAACATCTTATATCTCCCACTTCTAAAGACTCTTATCTTTTTTATAACATTACTCAATGGAATGCCTAGTATCACTAATGCATGAGATGCTAGCATTAAGCTACCCTCCTGGACTTCTGGGACAACGTCAGTAGCTCCAGCTTTTTGAAGCCCGTCAACCGAGGATTCATCTTTTGTTCTCACAACAACAGGTAATTTTGGATATGCCTCCCTGATAACATTCAGTACTTTTTCCGTAGATCTGTCATCCGCATATGCAATTACGACAGCTTTAGCTCTTTCAATACCTGCAGCTTTCAAAACAATTCTTCGGCTTGCATCTCCATACATTACCTTCTCTCCAGCATTAGCGGCATCATTCACTCGATTTAAATCCATATCTATTGCAATATATTGAATATTTTCTTCCTTTAAGAACCTACCTAGGTATTGCCCACTTCTCCCATATCCACATAAAATTACGTGATTAGAAAAATCATGACCTAAACCTTCCAACTGCTTCATAAGAGTTTCAGTTTTTTTGGAATATCCTTTAGCGATATATCTAGCTATTCTTCCATTAAAGGGAATCAGTATAGGAGCAAACAACATAGATAAAAGACATACCGCTAATGTGATTTGTAGAATGTCGCCAGAAATAATCCCACTCTCTTGTCCAAGAGCTAATATCACAAAGCTAAACTCTCCAGCTTGCGAGAGGATAACACCTGTCCTAATACCGACGCCCAATTCATATTTAAATAAAGTTGTAAGCAAGGTTATTAGAATTATCTTAAACAGAGTAAGACAAAAAAATAATATTATTATTAAGAAAAAATTATTACTTAGAATATCAAGATTCAACATCATCCCAACACTAATAAAAAATAATCCTAATAAAATATTCCTGAATGAGGTTATATCTGATTCAACTTGATGTCTGTATCGAGTTTCAGAAATCAACATCCCGGCTAAAAAAGCTCCTAGTGCATAAGAAAGCCCAGCTAGCTTAGTTATATATGCAAAGATAAGGGTAATCATTAATACATTTAAAACAAATAACTCTCTAGATTTGTTTTTTGCAACAATGCCAAACCAAAAATTCATTACAGGTTGTCCTGCTTTAAAAACAATAAATAATAATAATAAAATTTTTACTACAGAAAAAGAAATGATTTCGACTAAGTTAGTGCCTTGTGCATTAAAAACAGGTATTAAAATTAAAATAAAAATTACTGCAATATCTTGGAATAATAAAATACCAATAGATAGCCTTCCATGCCGACTATTAAGATCAATACGTTCCATTAAAATCTTTGAAACAATTGCTGTTGATGACATAGTAAGGGCTGATCCGATAATAAATGCTGCTGGAAGATTTAAACCAAAGAAAACCCCAAAAAGAATAGCGGTAGAAATTGTTATAAGGACCTGAGAGCTCCCCAGACCGAAAAGAATATTTCTCATCGAATTTAATTTGGGTAAACTAAATTCAAGACCTATTGTAAACATTAAAAAAACAATACCGAACTCAACAAAATGTCTACTTGATTCAGAGTCTGGCAAAACACCAAATGCATGTGGGCCCAATACTAAACCAACAACGAAATAGGCAATCATAGGTGGCAGTCTTAAGTAGCTGAATAAGGCCACTAAAAAGACAGAGCTCACTAATAATAAAATAATTAATTGAATTGATTCAAACATAATTTTCTAAATGACTTCGTATATACTTTATTCTACTATCAAACCCTTTTATACTTATGAATAACTATAAAAAATAATTTAATAACTAAACCATGACAAATAACCCAAAAGATATAATCAAAATTGCTCAGGAAGTTCTTGAGATAGAAGCCCATGAGATCCTTCATGCTAGTGAAAATATTTCGAGTAGCTTTGTTAATGCAGTTAATCTAATCATTGATTGTTCAGGACGGGTTGTATTAAGTGGAATGGGTAAATCAGGGCATATTGCAAGAAAAATTGCTTCAACGCTTGCCAGCACAGGTACACCGGCCTTCTTTATGCACCCAGGTGAAGCAAGTCATGGCGATCTGGGTATGATTACAAAAAACGATATAGTTATTATATTTTCAAATTCAGGACAAAGCTCAGAGGTCAGCTCAATCATTCCAAACATTAAGAGAATTGGCGCAAAGATTATTTCTATTTGCAGTAATTCAAACTCAGATTTAGCGATACAAAGTGATATTCATATTTCCTCTGATGTTAAAAAAGAGGCTTGTCCTCTAGGTTTAGCTCCAACTGCCAGTTCAACTGTATCTCTAGCACTTGGAGATGCATTAGCAATTTGTACACTAAGCTTAAGAGGCTTTACAGCAGATGATTTTGCAGAATCTCATCCAGGAGGATCTTTAGGAAAAAATCTTCTAACAAAGATCAAAGATATAATGAGAATAGATAATTTAATTCCCAAGGTTACTCCTCAGTCATCACTTAAGGATGCCATTGTAATAATAACTGAAAAAAAAGTTGGATTTACTGCAGTCATTGATGAAAAAAATAAACCTATAGGTATTTTAACCGATGGTGATCTAAGACGTGCATTGATTGCAAATAAAACAATAAGCAGTAGCGTAAATGAGTGTATGACAAAAAATCCCATTGTTTTAAAATCATCGCAATTAGCAGTCGATGCCGTAAATATAATGGAAAAATCTAAGGTTAATAGTTTTTTAGTCGTCAATGAAAAAAATGAATTAGTTGGTATTGTTAATCTTCAAGATCTCCTGAAAGGTAAAGTAATCTAAGCAAAGATATGGAAAATAAACTATCTTCTATTCTTGTAATTCTTCTCATATCCTTGATTGCCTTAACCACATATTGGTTAAAATTAGAGGTCATTAAAGAGCTGTACTCAGAAAAATCTCTTTTAGCAAGTGGTCCCGACTTCTATTTAAATGAGTTTTCCACTAAACAAACAACTGAAACTGGTAACATAAAATTCATTTTATCTGGAAAGAAAATGACTAACTATGAGCATATTAATAAGACGTACCTTAAAAATCCAAAATTTACTAAATATGAGGGGGGTAATCCTTATTCCTGGATCACTGGAAACAACGGAGAAATAACAAACTTAGGTGATGAAATTATTGTAAGAAAAAATGTGACTCTCACTCGGTTAGCTACAACCAAAAAAAAAACTATGAAGCTATTCACAGACTCTCTTAATATATTTCCAAATACTGAGTTAGTTAATACAAGGTCGCCAATAAAAATTATTCAAGAGCCTAATATTGAAATCAATGGCGTTGGCATGGAGTATGATAAAAAAGAGAATACCTTTAAACTTTTAAGTAATGTAAAAGTGCATTATGAAAAAATTATTAAATAAAAATTTAATCTAAATCATGAACTATAAAAATAAATTCTTAACGTTATATTTATTATTTTTAACGCCAATGATTTTAGCGGAGCAAGCAGATAGAGATATGCCGATTGAAATTGAATCAGACTCTATGTTAGTTGATGATAATCGGAGTATTAGTGTTTATAAGGGTGATGTTATTTTGACACAAGGCACAATGATAATTAAGGGAGATGAGTTAACTGTCAAAGAGGATAAACAAGGATTTCAACATAGTACCTCTAAAGGTAATCCAACATCTTTTAAACAAAAGCGTGATGGAATGGATTCATATATAGAAGGTAAAGCGTCTCGCATAGAATATGATGGACATATGGATAAGGTTCATCTATATGATAAAGCCTCAGTAAAAAGAGGTAATGATACTGTTTATGGTGACTACATAATTTATGACGCTAATGCTGAAATTGCTCAAGCAATGTCAGGAACTACGAAAGATAATGCAGGAAAAAATTCAAAGAAAACACGAACAAGAGCAATCATTATTCCAAAGAAAGCAAAATAGTCTATGGCTGAACTAATTATTGAAAACTTGAGAAAAAGCTACAAAAAAAAAGTAGTTGTTAAAGATATCTCTCTTAATGTAAAAAGCGGTGAAGTTGTAGGGCTGCTTGGTCCTAACGGTGCTGGAAAAACAACCTCTTTTTATATGATTGTAGGCTTAGTTGCAGCAGAGAACGGCATTATTAAGATTGATCAGAATGAATTAACTAAAATGCCTATTCATAATCGCTCTAAAATTGGAATCTCATATCTTCCTCAAGAACCTTCTATTTTTAGAAAATTGACAGTTACAGAAAATATCCTAGCAGTTTTAGAGCTTAGAAAATTTTCTAAGCGAAAGATAGAAGAAAGATTACAAGAACTATTAAAAAATCTAACTATTGAACATATAAAAGATAGTCCAGCAATTAGCCTCTCAGGAGGGGAAAGGAGACGAGTTGAAATAGCTAGATGTCTTGCGACTGATCCTAAATTTATTCTTTTGGATGAACCCTTCGCAGGTATTGATCCAATTGCTGTCCTAGATATCCAGAAAATTATAACTCAATTGACTTTATTAGGTATTGGCGTCCTAATTACTGATCATAATGTTCGAGAAACATTAGGCATCTGTGATCGAGCCTATATTGTTAATCAAGGAGAAGTTTTAGCCTCTGGAACCCCTACTGAAATGGTTTCTAATGAAGCAGTCAAAAATATATATCTTGGTAAAAACTTTGTTCTTTAAATGAAATGAAGTTAAGTTACAATCTAAAACTTTCGCAGTCTCTTAAGCTTACTCCACTTCTTCAACAATCATTAAAATTTCTTCAGGCATCACAAGCTGAATTAGATGAGTTACTCGAAGAATATTTGAATGATAATATTTTTCTTGAGCGAGAGGAAAATGATACTCGTATAAAGCTGTCGGCTACCAGTAGCCAATCTAAAAATAATTCAATGAACTCAGATGATGAGTATTACAATATATTTGAAAACCAATCGAAAAATCAAACCTTACGAGAGTATTTAATTGAAAATTTAGGTATTTTTTCTTTTTCCGAACGGCAACAAATAATTTTTTCTTTCTTAATTGATGCTATTAATGATGAAGGTTATTTAACGGAAACATTTGAATCACTTATAGATTCGATTCCTCAACAACCAAAAGCTGATATTAAAGAGCTAGAAGCCTTGATAAAGTTGATTGAAAATTCTTCATTTCCTGGGATTGGTGCAAGAGATTTATCAGAATGTTTATATTCTCAATTAAATATTATTGAAAATGAGAATGAAATTATTAAGATTGCTAAATCTATTGTAATAGACCATTTAAACCTACTGGCCAATAAAAACTATGAGGATTTAGTAAAAAAAATAAATTGTTCTCGTGATAATTTAGACAAAGCAATTAAAGTTATTAAAACACTTAACCCTAAACCAGGTCTCGCCTTCAAAAAAATTAATGAAAATGATTACATAAGGCCAGACGTTACTATAATTAATGAGAACGGTAGTTGGGAAGTTTATTTGAATGAAGATGAATTATTTAAATTACGTCTAAATAATAAATATGAAGAGTCTTTTAAGGATATTCCGCAAGACTCAATAAGTGATTTAAAGGAAAAACTTCAAGAAGCAAAGTGGTTAATAAAAAATCTCCAGCAGCGCGCAATTACCATCATAAGGGTTTCTCGAGCTATTATGGAGCACCAAAAAGACTTTCTGGAAAAAGGTGAGTTATTTTTAAGTCCATTGATATTAAAGAAAATATCCGAGGAATTAGATCTTCATGAGTCGACAATATCAAGAGTAACATCTAATAAGTTTATTCTTACCCCCCATGGAATTTATGAACTTAAGCATTTTTTTGGGTCAAAAATTCATTCAGGTCCAGGAAAAACATTATCCTCAAAAGCAATTTCAGGCAGAATAAAGGATATGACTGATAACGAAGATTCTCAAAAGCCCTATTCTGACGAAAAAATAGTTTTGATGCTCAAAGAGCAAGGGATTAAGATAGCAAGAAGGACAGTAGCTAAATATAGAGATAAATTACAAATTTTACCGTCTAACCAAAGAAAAAAATAACGTAAAGGGCCTCAGATGAATATAATAATTAAAGCTCATAATTTTGAAATTACACCCTCAATTGATCAGCATGTTAGAAATAAATTCAAAAGGATTACTAATCATTTTGATCATTTAATAGATGCAAAATTTACTCTTAGCTTAGAGAGGCTAGATCATAAGGCTCATGTAACAATTCACCTCCCAAAAGCTGATATGCATGCTGAATCATCTGACGAGAACATGTATCATGCAATTGAGATAGTAATTCAGAAATTAGATCGGCAAGTAATCAAATATAAAGAAAAAAATTCAAGCCATCATAAGGCTGATGGTTCAATAAAAAATAAATCGGAATAAATAACACATAACAATGATTGGTATACTCTTAGTAACTCATGGTCAGATAGGAAGATCTCTTATAGATTGTTCATCTAATATACTTGGGAAATCTATCAACTTCCTTGAGTGTATACCGGTAGATCCTAAAAGTGATTTACAAGAATGCGAAAAATTTATTGAAAATGAAATAAAGAACCTGGATACAGGATCAGGTGTGTTGATCTTAACTGATATTTATGGGGCAACTCCATGCAATATACTGAAAAAATATACCTCTCAAAATAGTATTGAAGTAATTACAGGGCTTAATTTACCAATGCTAGTTCAGGCAATCACAAATAGAGATGGTTCTCTTTCTCAGACTGTAAGAAAGTGTATGCAATCTGCTCAAGAAAGCATCATAAAAATGAATAATAAATGATAAAAAAAGAAGTAAAAATTATTAATAAGTTAGGTTTGCATGCCAGGGCTTCAAGCAAACTTACTCAGCTTGCGTCACAGTTTGACTCTGAAATATTTATAATAAAAGATAGCAAAAAAGTAAATGCAAAAAATATTATGGATATTTTAATGCTAGCAGCTAGCATAGGTTCAAAGGTTGAACTTCAGGTAACTGGGTCGGACGAGAAGATAGCAATTAAAGAAGTTGAAAATCTTTTTAAAAACTATTTCGATGAAGGTGAATAATGGTATCTTTTAATATCCATGGTGTACCAGTATCAAATGGTATTGCTATTGGTACATCACATTTAATCTCAAATGCCTTGCTTGAAGTTGTACGTTACGATATTAAAACTAAAAAAATTGATTTTGAGGTTAAGAGATTTAAAAAAGCATTATTAACAGTAAAAAATGAATTAATCCGGATTAAAAAACGACTATTACTTGATTCTAATTCACAATTTGCACCATTTATAGATACTCATTTGATGTTGCTAAGTGATAGTAATATATCAGATGAACCAGCTCAAACTATTAAAGATGAGAAATGTAATGCAGAGTGGGCAATCAAGATTCAACTTGATCTAATCATTGATAAGTTTAACCAAATAGAAGATCCATATATTAAAGAGCGAAAACATGATGTAGTTCAGGTTGCTGAGAGGGTTATAAAAGTTCTTTTAGGGCATAAAAAGCAGAAAATAAATTTTAAAAATGAAAGTTCTGTGATATTGGTAGCTCAAGATATATCTCCAGCAGATACCCTCCAGTTCAAAAATCATAAATATGGTGCATTTATTACAGAAATGGGTGGGGCTAATTCACATACAGCAATTTTGGCTAGGAGCTTAAATATTCCATCAATTGTTGCTCTAAAAAATGCAAAGAAATTAATCAAAAATAATGACACATTAATTGTTGATGGCAATCAAGGTATTGTTATTATTAATCCTAGCTCTGCCATTCTTGAGGAATACCAATACAAACAGAATCTTTGGGAAATAGAACAGAAAAAACTAATTAAAATTAGAAATATTAAGTGCAAGACTTTAGGAAATCAAACAATAACTCTTCTTGCAAATATTGAGGTACCAGAAGATATTAAATCTGTTAAAGAAAATAATGGTGACGGCATTGGCTTATTTCGAACTGAATTTCTATTTATGAATAGATCATCACTTCCTGATGAAGAAGAGCAATTTAATATTTATAAATCAGTTACTAAATCTATGGGTAAACTTCCAGTGGTTATAAGGACTCTTGATTCAGGTGCAGATAAAAATATTGCTGCAGATAATAATAACAAAAATAATTCTGCACTGGGTTTACGCGCAATTAGGCTCTGCTTATCTGAACCACATCTATTTACTACACAATTAAAAGCAATTCTTAGAGCATCAGCGTTTGGTAATATAAGAATTCTTATACCCATGCTTTCTTCGCTACAAGAATTAAGACAAACAAAAATGTTAATTGAAAGAGCAAAACAATCTCTTAAAAATTCTAAAATAAAGTTTAATAATAAGATTCTGGTAGGGGGGATGATTGAAGTTCCAGCAGTTGCTATTAACGCTGATATGTTTGCGAATGAATTAGATTTTTTATCAATTGGAACAAATGATTTAGTGCAATATACACTTGCTATTGATCGGACTGATGATAGTGTTTCCCATTTATATAATTCCCTTCACTCAGCAGTTCTCAGATTAATAGATAACACCATTAAAGCTGGGATGAAATATAATAAAGAGGTTTCAATATGCGGTGAAATGGCCGGCGATCCTAAATTAACAAAATTACTTCTTGGAATGGGATTAACAAACTTTTCAATGCACCCTACAAGTATGCTAACTGTAAAAAAACAAGTTTTAAGTTCGGATCCAAAAAAGATAAAAATAAAAGCAAATAAAATATTAAGATCAATTGAGCCTGATAATATTGAAAGCCTAATTCAAGACATTAATAAATAAATTATAGGATTATATGAATAATAAAGCTAACAACCCTTTACTCGTAAGAAATTTTCTCCCTTTATTCTCTCAAATTAAGCCCGAACATATTACACCTGCTATTGACATAATATTGGATGATAATAGGAGAGTAATATTAGGAATTGAAAATCTTTCAGAAAAATTATTATGGGAAAACTTTGTAGAACCCTTACAAAAATGTGATGAGAAGCTTAGTAGAGCTTGGTCTCAGGTAAATCATTTGAATGCAGTAGTAAATAATAAAGATTTGAGAGATGAGTACAATAAAAATTTTTTGAAGATTACAAATTATTACTCAGAAATATCACAGAATGAGATAATTTATAAAAAATTTAAACAACTTAAGAATTCTTTAGAATATAAATCGTTTAATGATGCAAGAAAAAAAGTTGTTGATGATGAATTAACCGGCTTCAAACTTGGGGGAGTTGGCCTCCCTACTAACAAAAAAAAAGAATTCAAGAAAATTAAGGAAGAGCTCTCTTCACTGACCTCTAAATTTGAAGAGAATCTTCTAGATGCGACAAATAATTTTCAACTTCATGTTACTGACCCTATGAAAATGAAAGGGTTGCCCGAAGACATTATTGCTATGGTAAAAAATAATGCCAAGCAAAAAAAATTAGACGGCTGGTTATTTACCTTAGATTTTCCTTGTTATATACCAACCTTACAATATGCAGATAACCGTGAGTTAAGAAAAGAAATGTATCATGCATACGCAACAAAGGCATCTGACCTAGGTGAGCCACTATTAGATAATACAAAAAATATTAATGATATTTTAACCCTAAAATCTAAGCTAGCTAAAATGCTTAATTATTCTGATTATGCCTCCATGTCATTAGAAACTAAAATGGCAAAATCTAGCAATGATGTTACAAATTTTTTATATGATTTAGCTTTAAAAGCAAAGTCATTTGCAAAGAAAGATATGCTTGATTTAACCAATGAAGCATCTAAAAATGGAATAATAGATATAGAGGCATGGGATATAGCTTATTTTTCTGAAAAAATTAAACAACAAAGATTTAATTTTTCTGATCAGGAAATAAAAAACTATTTTCCTAAACATAAGGTCCTTACCGGCCTTTTTAATATTGTTGAGAAAATTTATAGTATCTATATAACACCAAAAAAAGCTGACACTTGGAATAATCTTGTTGAGTTCTATGAAATTAAAGATAAAAAAAATAATTTACTTGGACAATTTTACCTAGATTTATATGCCAGAAAGAATAAGCGGGGAGGTGCCTGGATGGATGAGGCTATCTCAAAATATAAGTTTTTGGAAGAATCATCATTACCTGTAGCTTACTTGACCTGTAATTTTTCACCTCCTGTAAATAATACTTCATCAACATTCACTCATGATGAAGTTATTACCTTATTTCATGAATTTGGACACGGACTTCATCATTTACTTACTGAAATTGAAGAATATAGTGTTTCTGGAATTAAGGGGGTTGAATGGGATGCTGTTGAACTGCCAAGTCAGTTTATGGAAAATTTTTGTTGGGAATGGTCAGTTGTACAAAGCATGTCAGAACATTCCTTAACTAAATCTCCTATGCCAAAGTCACTTTTCGACAAATTATACTTATCGAAAAATTTTCAATCTGGAATGCAAACATTAAGACAGGTTGAATTTGCTTTATTTGATATAATTTTACATAGTACATATGATTCTTCCTCAAATAATGTCATGGGTATTTTAGAGGATATAAGAAATAAAATTGCAGTTATTAAACCCCCATCATGGAACAGATTTCCACATAGTTTTGCTCATATATTTTCTGGTGGCTACGCTGCAGGATACTACAGCTACAAATGGGCAGAAGTTCTCTCTGCAGATGCATACAGCCTATTCGAAGAAAATGGTGTAATTTCTCCCCTTATTGGAAAATCTTTTAAGCAAGAGATCTTAGGGAGAGGCGGTTCGAGGCCAGCACTTGATTCATTTATTGCCTTCCGGGGACGGGAACCAAAAATTGATGCTCTTCTTAAACATTCTGGACTAAATTAATAAATTGAAAATTGCTACCTGGAACGTAAACTCATTAAACGTAAGACTTTCACATGTTATTGATTGGGTAATACAAAACCAACCCGATATTCTATGCTTACAAGAAACAAAACAAGTTAATGAAAAATTTCAACATGATGCGTTTAGTGATATTGGATACCATTCTTATCATAATGGCCAAAAGACCTACAATGGAGTAGCTATAATCTCAAAGAAGGAGCTAAATGATATTAATTTTAATCTGCCAAATTTTGAAGATCCTCAGAAGAGAATTATTTCAGGGGTCTGGGGCGATAGTAATAGAAAGGTTTATATAGTGTGTGCTTATGTTCCAAATGGGCAAGCAGTTGTTTCTGAAAAATTTATCTATAAGATGAATTGGCTAAATAAATTTTCTGAATGGGTGGAAGATCTAACAAAGCAATATGATGAAATAGTTTTAACTGGAGATTTTAACATTGCCCCTGAAGATAATGACTGTCATGACCCAGACGCCTGGATTGGACAGAACCTGGTTTCTCCTCAAGAAAGAGAAGCTTTTAAAAATATTCTTAATATTGGGTTCCATGATTCTTACAGAGAAATTAATTCAGATATCCAAGAGTATTCTTGGTGGGATTATCGAATGGCTGGTTTCAGAAGAAATCTAGGCATGCGTATAGATCATATTTTAGTCTCAACAGTAATATTACCAAATGTTATAGATTCATATATTGATAAAGAACCAAGAAAACTTGAACGGCCATCTGACCATACTCCGGTAATGACTGAGTTTAAATAATTATTTAATATTAATCTTTAATTGCTTTAATTTTCTATATAAATGAGTCCTCTCAACTCCCGATATTCTTGATAAATCAGTTATTGATATTTTAGATTTGATATGAAATTCAAGGTATCTTCTTTCGAATTTCTCCCTAGCGTCTTTAAGCCCTAAGCTATATAACTCATTATTATCATCTATTTTTAAATCATTGCTAATTAAATTTTTACTATTATCTGAAGTTTCCGCAAAATGAAGATCATCTGCCGTTATAGTTTCTGTTTCTGTATTTTGTATTAGATTTACAATAAATTGATCTAAAACATCAATTTGAAGAAAATGAGCATTAAGCCTCATTGAATTCAAAGCAGAGGTATCAAATTCTTTATAGCCAATATTAATATTTTTTGATAAATAATAATTTAATATTAAATTTGAAAATTCAGAGATCATGTCCATATCATTATCAATAGGGATTTTAAATAAATGATCCTCAAAAATCCATTCATTACCTACCAGTTTTTTTAATATGTTTATATCATCATCTATAACAACAACTTTAATTTTTTTATCAATTAACAGATTAATTACCATTCTTAATTCAGCTGAATCGTAATTTGACAGGCTACTTAGTTTCTTAATTAAAAGAGCTGTTTTTCCTTTTTCCTGAATGTTATTAATTAAAAGTGAATCAAGTTTATTTTTTGAATCGTAAACACTAAAATTATTTCCTAGTAAAAACTCAATACAGACATTTAAAAAATTACCTTCTTTGCCTTCAATAAGAATTAAGTTTTCTTTTTTTAAATCTTTTAGATTCTGTCTGAGTATCCTAATAATTGGACTTTCAACATCGGTAATAAAACTAACATCTAATTTAGTTATATGAATAGATTTTTTTAGTGCTAATGATATTGTTTTAAGTAATTTTTGGAGTGAAATGGGCTTTTCAAGAAAATCAAAAGCTCCAATTTTGGTTGCTTCTATTGCAGTATCAATAGTTCCATGTCCTGACATCATAATCACTGGGCAGTTAATTTGCTTATCATTAGCCCATTGTTTTAATAATGATATTCCATCACAATCAGGCATCCATATATCTAATAATATAAGGTCAAATCGAATTTTGCTTTTTATATCTCTTGCCTCAACTGCATTTTCTGCAACAATAACTTCAAAACCCTCATCCTTCATTATGTCGGATAATGATTCCCTTATATCTTCTTCATCATCAATAATTAATATTTTAGCTTTTGTCATTTTATTGTTTAGGTAGCCTTACAGATACGCTAATTCCTTTACTTTTATTTCTCTTAATATCAATTTTTCCTGAATGTTCCTCTATAATTTTATTTACGATTGCCAACCCAAGTCCTGTTCCAGTAGATTTTGATGTAACATATGGCTCAAATATTCTACCCATAAGTTCTTTAGAAATTCCCATTCCGTTATCTTCTATTAAAAATGTAACTGATTTATTTTCACTTATTATTTCTATATTTATTTCAGGTTTTATTTCTTCCGCTAATCCATCTTTGGCGTTCTCAATTAAATTAATTATAACTTGTCGTATTTTATTTTCATCGGCTTTTATTAATATTTTTTTATTCGACATGCTAAGTTTAATTTTAATTCCAGTAGCTTGATATAGATCAATAATATTTTCAAAAAGACTTACTAAATTAAATGCTTCAATTTTCTTCTCTGTAGGTCTAGAATATTCTGAAAATTCATTTACCATAGTCTTAAGTGCTTGTACTTGATTTACAATTGTTAATGTAGATTTTTTTAACATTATGAGGTCTTCACTGCTAAGTTTATCTTTTAACTTATGTTCAATTCTCTCAGCAGATAATTGTATTGGAGTAAGAGGATTTTTGATTTCATGAGCCAATCTTCTGGCAATTTCTGACCATGCTTGACTTCTCTGACCCTTTGTCAGTTCTGTTATATCGTCTATAACTAATATATATGAAATATTTTTTTGTCTTTTAAGTGGAGTTATTTGAATTCGAATTATTTCCTCATTATCTTTATTATTAGTATTAAATTCAAAGCTTTCTTCTTTTAGAAATGGTTTTTTAAAAATTATAGTATTTAGCTTCTTAATAATAGGCTGGTAAATTTTATTCTTAGATATTTCATTAGTAAATTTAACTCCTGTCATGTTTACTTTTTTAAATTTAATTATTTTAGATGCTGTAATATTATGCAACTTAATTATGTTGTCACTATCAAGAACAATTACTCCTGAAGATAAATGAGTTAAAATTGTGTCTAAAAAAGCTCTCGCTATTTCTAACCTCTCTCTACTCTTTTCTGAGCTATTTGTTGCATCATTTATCTTTAATGTCATGCTGTTGAATAATTTAACAAGTAGCCCTAATTCATCCTTACTATTTTCTGGAATTGTTTTATCGTATTTTCCTTTTGCTATTTGTCTTGTCGCATCAGCTAGTAATGATATTGGTTGAGAGATTCTTCTGCTAAGAAAAAATGAAGCCGCAACTGCCGATAATATTGCAAGAAGTAGCACAAGCGTCAAAGTCATCGTATATATTATTTTTAGAGAGCTTCGACTATATGCAAGCGTTTGATAGTCTTCGTATACTGATTCAACAGATAATGCTATATCTGAAATTGATTCAGGAATTGGCTGAGTTATCTGAATTATCTTGTCTGTCTGTAGTAATTCTTTGCTAGGAATTGGTACATATGCCTTCATGAAAATTTTTCCATCTATCTCTTCAATTTTTCCAAAAAAACCCTCTGAGGCCCTCATTAAATCTTCTTGTTTTGGGAGTACGGGTAGTGGAGTTTGATATTCTCCTGACACGCTAAGTATTTTTGAATTAACATCAAAGATAACTGCCTCTTGAATAGAAAATTTTTCTCTCAAATCATTTAGTATTGCTGAACTTGATGATTCATCAGCTGCGCTAATTGAATATGCCAAACTTTTAGATTTTAATTCAATATCTTTTAATAGAATATCTAGTGTTTTCTGACCAAGGCTTAACCCCCCCTGAAGTGCTGATTCTACTTGAACATTAAACCACGACTCAATTGACTTCGTGAGAAAGCTCACAGATACCAAATAAACTATTGTTACTGGAATAATAACAACGGTGGCAAAGGATAAAACGAGCCTCATTGTTAATCTACTTCCTACAATCTCACTTTTAACATTCTGGAGTAGCCTGGCTATCTGAATTGTAATAAGTACAATTAATGAGCAAACAAAAATAATATTAAAAATTAATAACAGCCTAAATGTATCACTAGATAGTAATTCAGAATTTGATAGGGATTTCGCCAATAAAATTAATAGCGCAATTCCAATAAAAGCAACAATTGTAATTACATATCTCAATTTAATTTACCTATGTTAAATTTCTCTAACTCAGACTCTACGTCCCATGATTTATCATTAAAGTTAATTTGTAACGCTTTTGGTAAATGTTTCTTATCTAATTTAATCTTTAACTCCAAAGTACCATCCTTTAAATCGATGCTTGGGCCAATATTATATTTCTCTATATATGATAATTTTTCTAGAGCATCATTAATATTATTAAAATAACTCTTTTGGTCATTCATGTCACTCACCATATATTTTTGCAGCAAACTTTTGTACTTTAATTTAATATGAAATTCTTTTGATAGTACAGGACTACTAAATCCATACTTATTCTTTTGTGAAATTTTTGCTGTTACCAAGAAGTGAAAAGGAATTCCTTTGCTTAATGCCTCTCTCGCTTCTGAAAGCAATGATATTGATTGAAAAGAGCTTAGAAAATAATGGCCTCCTTCATAATCTAATTTAATATCCTTGATTTTAATTATTTGCTCCGTTGAATAAGCATGAATTGAGAATAAAACTATAAATATTACAGCTAATTTATTACTAATTTTTTTGAAGTAATACATAAAATAACCCATCATGATTTTCCGAAGGAACCAGCTGATTTTTAATATGTTTAATAGTATTCAGATATATTAAGTCAATTTCTTTTGCATCCCTAAATTCTTTCTTAAATCTCTCAATAACATCTCTATTTTCATTACTAAATATTGAACATGTAACATAAAGTAATTTTCCCCCAGATTTAATCAATGGCCAAGCTGATTTCAATAAATGGTATTGCATCTCAGAGAATTTTTTTAGGTCGCCCATTTGTCTAAGCCATTTTATATCTACGTGTCTTCTAACAATTCCTGATGCAGAACAAGGAACATCTAATAATATTCGATCAAATTGTTCACCTTTCCACCACAAATTATCATTTGATAATGAGCCATGAATTACATTTGCATTTAGGCCTAATCTATTCAGATTATCGCTAATTTTATCAGCTCTTTCCTTATTAATTTCTAAGGCCGTAACATCCACGTCTTCAGACTCAAGAATATTACATGTTTTGCCTCCTGGGGCTGCACAAGCATCCAATATTTTTTGACCCTTCTTAATATCTAATAATTCTGTTGCAATCTGCGCTCCAAAGTCTTGAACTGAAATATAGCCCTCCATAAATCCTGGAATATCATTTATACTTAGAGGTTTATTAATGATGAGCCCTGTGTTTGATATTTCTTTGTGCTCCAGGCCATGCTCTATTAATATTTCACAATATTTTTGCATCGTAATTCTTCTTTTGTTTACCCTCAGAGTTAGGGGAGGATGCTGATTTCCAATCTCTAAGATTGCTTCCCAATCACTTTTAAATTCATCCTTAACTTTATTAATCCACCAATTCTGATAACTATATTTAGCTGCCTGTTCTTTGTTTAATAATTCATAAACATCATCTTTACTTCTTAAATAATTTCTTAATATTGCATTTACAAATTTACTTTTTCTAAAATCAATTTTTTTCGCTGCATCTACAGCTTGATTAACAATTGTGAAGTCATTAAATTTTTCTTGAGAAAGCTGATAAAGGGCGATATGTATTAAGCATTCCACCGTCCTATTTTCTATCTTATTTTTTACTAAGTAATTTATTATAAATCGTGATTTACCAAGGAACCTAACTGAACCATATGTTAATGCTTTAATTTGTGCTTCTTGTATTTCTAATTTATTATTTTTATTCTCTCTAAAGACTACCTCAAAACTTTTATCTAGATTAGCTCCATCTAGTAGACTTTCTAAAACTTTTGCTGACAGCAGTTGTGAATTCTGCATCAATTAATTTTCTCAATTTCAACTATTTTATATCCCCTAATAAATGAACTTGCATCCATCCTATTTTTTCCTTCAGGTTGTAGTTCTATTATTTTAATTGCTCCATTTTTTAATTTTAGAATCAATTCATTATCATATGTAAATAATTCACCAACAGTTATTTTCTCACTTACTTCTTTATTTTCACTTACCGTTGCTTTCCATATCTTTAAGATTTTATCCCTAAAGATAATTGATGATCCTGGGTAAGGATTTAATGAATTAATCTTTCTTAAGATTATTTCAGGTGGCTGATTTGTATTTAATCTTGCTTCTAACTTATTTAGTTTCTCAGCATATGTAACGAGTGTTTCATTTTGTTCAACCATAGATATAGTTTCTTTTTTTTGAATAGACGATACTATCTGACTCATTAATTTTGCTCCTATATTTGCTAAGCTCTTTGTTACTTCCCCAGTTGTCATATTTTCATCTAAATCAAAACTCTTACTAATTACCATTGGACCTGCATCTAACTTTTCTACAACTTTCATAATAGTAACCCCGGTAGTTTTATCTCCAGATTCAATAGCTCGATGAATTGGAGCTGCACCTCTCCATCTGGGTAGTAAGGAAGCATGTACGTTATAACAGCCCATCGGAAATAAAGCTAAAATATTATTTGGTATTATTAGCCCATATGCTACGACAATAAGAATATCTGCCTTACATGCCTCTAGCATTTTATATACATTATTTTCTTTTAGGGTGATTGGTTGAAAGATAGGAATATCATGACTTAATGCTATTTTTTTTACTGGGCTATATGAATGTTTCATCCCTCTACCCGACCTCTTATCAGGCTGAGTAAGCACATGAGTGACTTTAGAGTAATTTGTATTTAATGCAATTAAGGTTGGTACTGAAAATTCAGGGGTTCCTGCAAATATAATCTTTAAATGATTTTTCATATCTTTATATTAAAGAACATCTTTTTGTTTGGACTGTTTAATCATTTTAGATTTGATCCTACTTTTCTTCAATGAAGATAAATATTCTACAAAAACTTTTCCTAGTAAATGATCCATTTCATGCTGAATACATACAGATAATAAACCATCAGTTTCTAGCTCAAATCGCTTGCCAAAATTGTCTAATGCTTGGATTTTTACCCACTCTGCCCTTGTCACCTTTTCATATATTCCTGGAACTGATAAACAGCCCTCTTCACAAACTTGCTCACCACGTTTATCAATAATTTCAGGGTTAATTAATACTAGAAGACTATCTTTATTTTCAGAGATATCAATTACTATTATTTTCTCATGATGATTGACTTGAGTTGCAGCAAGGCCTATGCCAGGAGCTGCATACATAGTTTCTGCCATATCCTTTATCAATTTTTTATGTTCTGTTGTAACATTCTTAACAGAAGTCGCTAAGGTATGCAGTCTTGGATCTGGGTAACTTAAAATATTTAATATTGTCATTGTTATTGATTATTTGATAGTTAGCTGATAAATTAATCCCTAGTGATCGCTAAATATATTTACTTTAATAAGCATGATTATACTGCGTACTTCACTTTTTTCTCTTTTTTCAGTTCACCAATAGCACTAAAGCCTTATTTAGGCAAAAATATAAGGAATTTATATGTTTGATTTACTAATTTATATGTTCGAAAACTACCTTAGCTCTCAAAATCAATTAGATTTTAATAACATGTCTCAAGAGCTAGAAGCTGCTGGTTTTGACAATGTTGAAATTGAAAAAGCTTTTGATTGGTTTTCGCAATTAAAATTAATGGCAGACAAAATACCTCTTAATTCTGAATTAAAAGCTAATGATAAATTAAGAGTATTCACAGAGCCCGAATTAGAAAAAATTGCATGTGATGGCCTAGGATTTATATTATTTTTGGAACAAGCGCAGGTCCTTAATTCTATAGAGCGAGAAATTATAATTGATCGAGCAATGGCATTAGGTCAAAACATTATCTCAATAGATGAAGTTAGGTGGATTGTTATGATGACCTTATGGAACAATGGTCGAGAAAATGATTATCTGTTTGTCGAAGATGCACTCTATCAAAAAGAACAATTGAGCTTGCATTAATTTTTAATATTATTAATTATCTTAGTAATTGTACCCGACTCATTGAGTGTGTAAAAATGAATTCCAGGTACCCCGTACTGAATTAATGTTTCACATAACTCTGATATCACATCAACCCCGAAAGCTCTAAGAGAAACAATATCATCTCCATAACTTTCAAGTTTTAGCCTTAACCATCTGGGTATTTCTGCTCCACAATTAGCTGAAAATCTTGATAGTTGCTTAATATTATAGATAGGCATAATTCCTGGAATAATAGGTACATCAATAGATTTTTTCTGGCATTCCTCTATAAATTTAAAGTAAGCATCCACATTGAAAAAAAACTGCGTGATTGCTGAATTTGCTCCAGCGTTTATTTTTCTTTTAAAATTATTTAAATCATCAGTTGCAGACTCTGCTTCTGGGTGATATTCAGGATATGCCCCGGCTTGAATATGGAAATATTCTCCTGTTTCCTCTCTTATGAAAGAGATTAGCTCATTAGCATATTTAAAATCTCCATGACTTATTGCTCCAGATGGGTTATCTCCTCTTAGAGCAATTAAATGTTTAATATCATGGCTTTTATATTCGCTTAAGATACTCCTAATATCTTCTTTTGAAGAGCTAATACAAGATAGATGAGGCACTCCATTATTATTTGAAGCTTCAATACTTAAAACTGTTTCTAACGTTTTAGTCTTAGTTGAACCGCCAGCGCCAAAAGTAACGGAAAAGAACTCTGGGTTAAATTGCGATAATGTTTTTATTGTTTCATTAAGCTTAAGATCTCCCTCCTCAGTGCGAGGAGGAAAAAATTCAAAACTTACTGATGGTATATTAGACATATTGATTAATACCGATATGTCTCAGTTTTAAATGGTCCATTAATATCCACATCAATATATTTCGCTTGTTCTTCAGTTAGCGTTGTTAAGTCAGCATTTAGTGTAGTTAATTGTAATCTCGCTACTTTTTCATCCAAATGTTTAGGCAGCACATGAACGCCAAGAGGATATTTATCTTTCTCAGAAAATAGTTCTATTTGAGCAATCACCTGATTAGCAAAAGAAGATCCCATAACGTAACTTGGATGGCCTGTCCCACATCCGAGGTTAACCAGACGACCTTTTGCTAAAAGAATAATACGTTTATTATCTGGGAAAATTACGTGGTCAACTTGTGGCTTTATTTCTTCCCATTTATATTCTGATAATGAGGCAACATCAATTTCATTATCGAAGTGTCCAATATTACATACGATAGCTTGGTCCTTCATTGCCTTCATATGTTCATGATTAATAACGTTGTAGTTTCCAGTTGCAGATACAAAAATATCAGCATATTGAGCGGCATATTCCATAGTAACTACACGATAACCTTCCATAGCTGCTTGCAGTGCGCATATTGGATCTACTTCAGTTACCCATACCTGAGCTGATAAAGCTCTTAAGGCTTGAGCTGATCCCTTTCCGACATCACCATACCCACAAACCACTGCAACCTTACCAGCAATCATTACATCAGTTGCTCTCTTAATGGCATCTACTAAAGACTCTCTGCATCCATATAAATTATCAAATTTTGACTTAGTTACTGAATCATTTACATTAATTGCAGGGAATGCTAATTCATTATCTCTAAACATTTGATAAAGACGCATAACACCCGTCGTAGTTTCTTCTGTTACCCCTTGAACATGAGGCAATCTTTCAGAATACCAAGATGAATTTATTTTTAGTTTATTTTTAATAGCGTTAAATAAACAAACTTCTTCTTCAGTGGATGGTTTATCCAAAACAGAGATATCTTTCTCTGCTTTAACTCCAAGATGAAGAAGGAGAGTTGCATCACCCCCATCATCAAGAATCATATTTGTATATTTTTCTTCTGGCCATTCAAAAATACGATGTGTAAAATCCCAATACTCGTCAAGACTTTCGTCCTTAAAAGCAAAAACTGGTGTTCCACCCTCAGCAATTGCTGCGGCAGCATGATCTTGAGTTGAATAAATGTTACAAGAAGCCCATCGAACATCAGCACCTAATTCATTTAGTGTTTCAATTAGAACAGCTGTTTGAATAGTCATATGAAGCGAGCCAGAAATTCGGGCTCCTTTTAATGGTTTTTTACTTGCATATTCTTTACGAATTGCCATTAGACCAGGCATTTCTGTTTCGGCTATTGCGATTTCTTTTCGGCCAAAAACTGCTTGGTCAATGTCCGCAATAATATAATCTTGCTTAGAAAGTTTTGGTTCAGTCACTGTATTCATTTTCATTTCCTTAAAAAATAAATGTGACCAGTGGGATATCAGGTTCACCTAATATCCTGCGACTGGCACAGAAAATTAGTGAACGCAGTTTACAAATAAAATTGTAATCCAAGCCTGGGAATCATTCTCGCAGCGTTCCTTGGAAGCCTAGATTCTAATATAAATTATTATAAAAAACAAATAGATAGAATTTATTATTTTTTAAGCTGTATTTTCTTATCTAAATTTTCCCATGTAAATTCAGGCTCATCTCGACCAAAATGACCATAAGCTGCAGTTTTTTTATAAATTGGCCTTAATAAATCAAGCATCTTTACAATTCCCTTAGGTCTTAAATCGAAAGTTTCTAATGCTAGATTTGAAATTTCTTCGCTACTAAACTTGCTAGTCCCAAAAGTGTCCACCATTACTGATGTAGGTTTAGCAACACCTATAGCATATGAAATCTGTACCAAACATTTTTCTGCGAGCCCTGCTGCTACAATATTTTTAGCGACATAGCGGGCTGCATAAGCTGCCGATCGATCTACTTTTGTAGGGTCCTTACCAGAGAATGCTCCACCACCATGTGGCGCAGAACCTCCATATGTGTCTACAATAATTTTTCTTCCTGTCAAACCACAGTCCCCTTGAGGTCCTCCAATTACAAATCTTCCAGTTGGATTAATTAAAAATTTAATATCCCCCTTATTTAACTCTTTTGGCAAAATTGGAGTAATAATTTCTTCAATTACAGACTCTCTTAAATCTTTCAATGTAATTTCTGGGGAATGCTGCGTTGATATTACAACTGTATCAATACGAAAAGGCTTATTATCTTTATATTCGATTGTTACCTGAGACTTGGCATCTGGTCTCAGCCAAGCTAATCGCCCGTCTTTTCTCAACAATGCTTGTCTTTCAACTAAACGATGTGCTAACCAAATAGGTAAAGGCATAAAAACTTCAGTCTCATTTGAGGCATATCCAAACATTAGGCCTTGATCACCTGCTCCTTGGTCTAATGGATCATCCATTGCTCCATTGACGCCCTGAGCAATATCGGAAGATTGTTCACCATATTTAACTACTACCTCACAAGTTTTATAATCAATTCCATAGTCCTCATTGTCATAACCAATTGATTGTAATGTGTCTCTTGTAATTTTTTCATAATCAACTTTTGCTGTTGTGGTTATTTCACCAGCTAAAACTACTAGATTAGTTGCGGTCAGAGTCTCAGCCGCTACCCTAGCTAAGGGATCTTGTTTTAAAATTGCGTCTAAAATAGCATCTGAAATTTGGTCAGAAACTTTATCTGGATGACCTTCTGATACTGACTCTGATGTAAATAAATAATTTTTCATATAATTAAACTTTTTAAATATAAATATGTAATAACCCGCTAGAATAACAAATCATAGGGTTAAAATATAGTATGAAAATTTTATTTACAAAAATGCATGGGGCTGGAAATGACTTTATCGTTATTAACCAACTCGAAAAAAGTTACAATCTTACCGGAAAAGAAATAAAACTCTTATCCAATCGAAAATTAGGTATTGGATTTGATCAATTACTTCTAGTCGAAAAGACGAGCCTTCCCAATGTAGATTTCAAATATCGTATTTTTAATGCCGATGGAAACGAAGTAGAACATTGTGGTAATGGCGCCAGATGCTTTCTTCTTTTTTTAAAAAATTATGGGTTATCAGACAAAAAAACCGTTTCTGTTGAAACAAAATCTGGCTTAATTTCCTTATCATTTACTGAAGATAATCTAATATCAGTTAGTATGGGATTTGCGAATGATAATCACAAATTTATCCCTTTTTTACCAAATCACTTACCAAGTCAAACGGTATATATAAATGAAGTTGAATATCCTTTTTATCCACTTTCTCTTGGTAATCCCCATGCAGTTATCAAGCTAGGCTCACTAGATAATGTTGATTTTTCTTCAATTGGTGAGAAATTACAAAACTCCAAATCTTTTCCAAAAAGCGTTAATGTCGGCTTTCTAACTGTCATTAATAGAAATGAAATCGCTCTTAAAGTCTATGAAAGGGGAAGCGGCTTAACATTAGCTTGCGGAACGGGAGCATGTGCCGCATCAGTAATTAGCATTAAAAAAGGATGGGTAACAAGCCCACTTACTGTTCATATGGATGGGGGAGATCTTATTATAAAATGGGCTCCAAATCATCAAGCCACACTAATTGGTCCTGCAAAAATTGTATTCGAAGGAGAATTTGAATTACTTAATTTTAAATAAATGACTAATCAAGAATACATACAACACTATTTAGAGTACATAAAATTTGAGAAGCGGCTCAGCCCTCTAACTGTAAAAAATTATCATCGAGATATAGAGTCATTACTAGAAATTTTTCCCAAAAAAATATTAATTGAATTTTCTATTGATGACATTAGAAAAAGTGTTTCAACATTTCATTCAAGAGGCCTTAATGGTAAATCATTATCAAGAATGATATCTGCCTGGAGAGGCTTATTTGATTTTTTAAACCAACGGTTTAATTTTAAACATAATCCAACATTAGGTATAAGCGCACCTAAAGATAAAAAACAATTACCACAAACTTTATCTATTGATCAAACTATGAAATTGGTTAGTATCAATGATACTTCATTCCTTGGAATTCGTGATCATGCAATTATAGAACTATTTTATTCGTCGGGTCTTAGACTCTCAGAGCTTATTAATCTTAAAATTCAAGATATTAATTTTGAAGATGGGACAGTTTCTGTCCTTGGCAAGGGAAGTAAAAGCAGAATAGTACCTGCTGGAAAAAATGCTATTGGTGCCATCCAAAAATGGATAGCCTTACGTAATACTATAAAAAATATTAATGAGAAAGATTCAATTTTATTCTTAAGTAGATTTGGAAAATGTCTTACTGCTCGCGCCATTCAATACCGACTAAAAATATGGGCAATTAAACAAGGAATTCCAGAAAATATACATCCACATTTATTAAGGCATAGCTTTGCTACCCATATTCTTCAGTCTAGTCAAGACTTACGAGCTGTTCAAGAATTACTTGGGCATGCCAATATCAGCACAACACAAATATATACTCATCTTGATTTTCAACATCTATCCAAAATTTACGATCGATCTCATCCAAGAGCTAAAAAGAAATAATAAATAGATTAGTTTGATGTATTGATGGCTACAGCAATTTAAATTATAGTGATTGCATGGATGAAGAAATGAATATTCTTGAAGCTAAACTAAACCTCTTGATTAGTAAGGTTGAGAATTTAAAAAAAGAAAATTTAGAAATGAAGCCAACCCTGCATCGCACTCAAGAAGAGGTACTGTTATTAAAAGCCAAGATCAATGAAGCAACTATAAAAATAGAAAATTTATTAGCCCAGATTCCGGACTCATCAATATGACAAAACAAATTGAAGCTAAAATTCTAGGAAGGGATTTCAGTGTTGGTTGCCCTGAAAATGAAGAAGAAAGTCTGCTTAAGTCTATTAATTACTTAAATCATAAAATAGAAGAAATACAAAAAACAGGCAATATAATAGGGGTTGATAAAACCATCATTATGGCTGCTCTTAATATTACTCATGAATACCTAAATCAAGAAAACAACTCTGATATCCATACTATTGGATATAAAGAGAAACTAACAAAGCTTAATCGAATTCTTGACGAGGCACTTGATTAGGATTAAGTTAATATTAAAGTTCTTTTTGAAGTTGCTTAGACTATTAATTCCTTGAACTAGTCTATAGCGTCGGTTCTAAATATTCAGAATGCGGTGCGAGCGCTCACGATTGGGTAACCTTATAAGGGCTCTTGGCGAGCGAACCTTAAGCTTCTTAGTTTATTACCACTTGAACCTTTGGTTCAGGATGCTGGTCTAGGCAACTTCAAAAAGAACTATTTTCTTAGCTGATGATACTCTAAATCTCCCATTGCAATAACTTCAAGAGCACCTTCATGTGTGGCTTCAAGAATCACAGGAGGAGCACAACCATCCTCCGATGCCTCCAACCATCTACTTGCACATAAACACCAGCGATCTCCTGGCTCTAGCCCCGGAAAATTAAATTCAGGTCTAGATGTAATTAAGTCATTACCTTTTTCTTTTGAATACATTAAAAATGCTTCATTAACTTCTGCACATACTGTATGTTGACCAGAGTCTGTTTTACATTGATCACATAGACCATTTCTATAATAACCAGTAATTGGTTCTAAACTACAAAGTTCTAAATTACCGCCTAAAACATTTTTCTTTTCCATTTTTCTTCTTCCTCTATTAAACTTAATCTAAGATAACAATAATTCTTCAAATATAGGAAATTTTTTATGCGTTACTGGCTAATGAAATCAGAACCATCAGTATTTACAATAGAAGGACTAGAAAAAGCTCCAAATAAAACAGTCGACTGGATTCCCACAAAAGGCATAAGAAATTATCAGGCTAGAAATTTTATGAGAGATGATATGTCATTGGGTGACTTAGCTTTTTTTTATCAATCAAACTGCAATACACCAGGAATTATTGGGATAATGGAAATTACAAAACTTGCATATCCTGATCCACTTCAATTTTTAAAAGACAACAAATATTACGATCCAAAATCTTCACCTGATAATCCGCGGTGGCTTAACGTAGATGTAACTTTGGTTAAAAAATTACCAATAATAGAATTAAAAAAGTTAAGAGGTTACTCTGAATTAAAAAATATGATGATCTTAAGAAAGGGTAATCGATTATCGATTACCCCAGTTTCTGAAAAGGAATGGTTGTTTATCAACACGATCCTATAACTATAATTTTTTTCTAATCGTGTGAGTGACCTTTATGTGAGTGATCTTTATGGCTTTCTTTTTGATCTAAACTTCCAATTGCTTTTGGGTAAGTAACTATTCCCCAGGGAATACCAGCAACTGGAATACGCTTCTTAATATTTAAATCTTTGGCATCAATAACTAAAACCTCATCAGATCTCCCACAAGCTAAAAGAATATCTTTATTATCAGGAGTGAACGTGAAGTGCCAACATCTTCTACCCTCGGTTTCAACTCTATTTATTTTTTCATAGGTTTTACCATCATAAACTTCTAAGGAACTTCTTTTTTTATATCCGCCACTTGCTGCAACAAAAAGTTTGTCTCCAGAAGGACTGAAACTTACTCCATAAGGTGATTTACCTTTATGTTTATTGTCTTCTGAAACGTCATGTTGCGTTTTTACAGTTTTAACATGATTAAATTCCTTATCAAGAACAATAAAGTTATCACTATGCTCTAATGTAGCCACATAAAAATTACCATCTGGAGAAACTTTAATACCCCTAGGTCTCAAGCCGTAATCTTCTACTTGAATAGTTTTAAGTAAGTCACCTGATGTAAAATCATGAACAGTGATCGTATTATCTGCCTCATTAGTAACTATAATTTGCATACCATCTTTACTAAACTCTATGCCCTCTGTCTCAGGACCAGCAGTAATTTCTCTTATTTTTTTACCTTCTACAAGATCTACTACGGCAATTTTTGCAGGAGTTCGATCATCATCCTCTTCCTCTTCCTCTTCCTTATGCATTTCTCCTTTAGCTGGTGGCTTACCTGTTGAGGAAGGCTCGGTTGATACAAAAACTTGATCATTTAATACTCGAACAAACTCTGGATTGATACCTACTTCAATGCTTTTTTCAATTTCATTGGTTTTCTCATTGGTAACTGTTATGGAAGCTTCCGACTTATTGGCCGTAATTATCCGCGAGCCATCTTTGGTTATACCTATACCTCTTGGGTAACCTCCAGCATTTAATTTATTTATCACTTCCATTGTATTTAAGTCAATTACAGAAATACCTCCCTCTTGAGAGGTTATGTAGGCCTTACCTCTATCAGTCTCCCCACATCCAATCAAGAAAATTGATAACAAAGCTATTTTTATTACATTCATTTAGTTTTTTCCTTTAACCTTTAATTTACGTGATTATAATATTTCTTTTTAATATGTCCATATCTTGACTTAATAATTTAATCGTTATTTTTTCCAAGAAATAATTTATAAGCTTCATTATTAGTCTCATTAATATAGGTGTATCCAAGATTCTTTAAAAATTCTTTGAATTCTTCTTTGCTTTCTTTATCAACTTGCATACCAACCAAAACTCTTCCAATATCAGAACCATGGTTACGATAATGAAATAAACTAATATTCCAATGACCCATTTTTTTTAGAAAATTTAATAGTGCGCCAGGTTTTTCAGGAAATTCAAATCTGTATATAACTTCATTTTTAGCTTCTGGGGCATGACCACCGACCAAATGTCTTAAATGAAGCTTAGCAACTTCATTATGAGTTAAATCTATTGGTTGAAGAGAGGCTCTTTTTAAAACATCAAATATTGATTTAGCTTCATCAAAGTTTTTTACGCTAATACCAACAAAAATATTTGCACTATTATCACTTGAATATCTATAATTAAATTCAGTAATATTTTTTTCACCAATT
>JAQWQF010000014.1 GCA_029244935.1 Methylophilaceae bacterium
TATAGCAATTTCATTATTAACCTTAACTTTGTTTTCTGTTATGGCTCTCTCAACTTCTCTTCTTGAACCATACCCTGATTGCGCTAGCAGCTTATGTATTCGAGTACCGCTATCACTCTCCCTAGATACAGCTGGAGAGGATTTATTTTTTTGAAGAGTACTCATTTAACCTTGTTGCGTTGAGTCAATATTGCCTTGTATTGGCTCGTCAATAATATTTTCATTAGTAAATTGATTAATATCTGGTAATTCAGTTATTGACATAAATCCAAAGTCATCTAAAAAGTATTTAGTTGTTGCATATAATGAAGGTCTTCCTGGAACTTCTTTCTGCCCAATAATTTCAACCCACTCTCTTTCTATCAGCTGTCTTAATGCATTAGGGTTTAATGAAACGCCTCTAATTTTTTCAATATCTCCACGAGTAACAGGTTGGCGGTAAGCAACAATCGCTAAAACTTCCATTACCATCCTTGAGTACTTCATAACCCTGTCTGGATTTAGTCTCATTAAAGCCTCAGAAAATAATGGAAGAGCTTCGAATCGATAACCGGATGATGTTTGGATTAAATTCATTGTTTTATCATGCCAGTCAGACTTAACTTCATCAAGTAGCATTCGAATTGTAGATCTTTCAATTTTTTCTATAAATAATTTTTGAAAATCATCAATGGATAGAGGTCTCTGGCTAGTTAATAAAGCAACCTCTAATAATTCTTTTATTTTTGATGTTGAATCAATCACGAATTTTCTCTTTGAAGATATATTGGGGAACAGGGCTCTTGCTGATTTATTCTGATAAGCCTTTCTTTTGTTAATTCTAGGATAGCTAAAAAACATACTACAAGTTTAGGTATTGGATCCCTTTCTGTATCAAAGAAACTTGAAAACTCCACTAACTCTTTTTCTGCTAGACTTTTTAGGATTATTGTCATGTGCTCCCTAACAGATAATTCTGAGCGAGATATTTTATGATTATCAAACTGTTTTGCCCTTTTAATTATATTTTTCCAGGCATTAAATATGTCATCAACCGATACGTCAGGATATGTTATTTCTGTAACCTTTTCAAAATAAGCATTTGCCACCATTCTATCTTTACCAAGCTGAGGAATTTTTTCCAACTCTTCTGCTGCAGACTTCATTAATTCATATTCAACTAACTTTCTTACAAGTTCTGCTCTTGGATCTAATTCCTCTCCCTCTTCTGACTCGGGAACTGGTAACAGCATTCTTGATTTGATTTCAATTAACATTGCTGACATTAATAAATAATCTGCTGCTAATTCAAGTTTTATAGCCTTCATTTTTTCTACGTACGTCATATATTGTGAAGTAATATTTGCCATCGGAATATCAAGAATATCAATATTGTTTTTTCGTATTAGATAAAGCAATAAATCTAATGGTCCTTCGAATGAATCTAGATAAATTTCTAAAGCATCTGGCGGAATATATAAATCCTGAGGGAGAGAACCTATTCTCTCCCCATATACTTTTGGTAGTAATTGATTTGTGTCTAGTTGATCACTCACTAAAAATTAACTCCCATTACCTTTCTTACATCTCTCATTGTATCTCGCGCTATTTTTCTTGCTTTCTCACAACCTTCAGCTACAACGCTTTTTACTAGATCAGGACTTTCAATATAGTGTAGGGCTCTTTCCTGTATAGGTTTTAATTCCTTTAAAACCGAATCAATAACAGGCTGCTTACATTCAATACATCCAATATCAGCATTCTTGCATCCATTTTCTACCCATTCTCTAGTTTTTTGATTTGAATAAACCTCATGTAATTGCCATACAGGGCATTTTTTTGGGTCTCCTGGATCAGAGCGTCTAATTCTTGCCGGATCTGTTGGCATTTTTCTTATTTTTTGTTCAATCTCATTTGGAGGTTCTCTTAATGAAATCGTATTATTATATGACTTAGACATTTTTTGACCATCCAAACCAATCATTTTTGATGCTGGTGCAAGCTTGTAATCTGGTTCAATTAAGATCATTTTTCCTCCACCTTCAAGGAAACCAAGTAATCTTTCTTTATCTCCTAAACTTAGACTTTGCTGTCCTTCAATTAATACCTTAGCAGAAACCAATGCTTGATCATCTCCCTCTTCTTGATATGCGGTTCTTAGCTCTCTGTAAAGCTTACTTTTTTTGGAGCCAAGTTTCCTGATTGCTTCTTCCGCTTTTTCTTCAAAGCCTATTTCTTTTCCATAAAGATGATTAAATCTTCTGGCAACCTCTCTTGTAAATTCTATATGAGGGACTTGATCTTCCCCGACAGGAACTTGAGTTGCTTTATAAATTAAAATATCAGCACTTTGGAGTAAGGGATAGCCCAAAAATCCATAGGTTGATAAATCTTTGGATGATATCTTCTCTTGCTGATCTTTGTAAGTTGGAACTCTCTCAAGCCAACCTAATGGGGTAATCATTGATAATAATGTAAAAAGCTCAGCATGCTCCGGAACTTTAGATTGTATAAAAATAGTAGCTTGAGCTGGATCAACTCCAGCCGCTAACCAATCTATAACCATGTCCCAGACATTATTTTCAATAATTTCAGGGGAATCATAGTGAGTTGTTAATGCATGCCAGTCAGCCACAAAAAATAAACACTCAAGCTCATGTTGAAGAGTGATCCAATTTTTTAATACGCCATTGTAATGGCCCAAATGAAGCATCCCTGTGGGACGCATTCCAGATACCACTCGATCAATTGCCATATATATTCCTAATTCCTATTTACCCAAAAATACTGAAAATTATACTTGTACTGATATTAATCAATGGAGTCAATATGCCACTCAATAAACCAGAAAATAATAAAAATATTAAAATAAAAAAACCATATCGCTCTATACCAGCCAATTTATTAGACCATGGATAAGGCAATAAACTAACTGCTACTCTTCCTCCGTCTAAAGGGGGAAGTGGTAATAAGTTTAAAACCATTAGAACAATATTAATTTGGATACCAGCTAATGACATCACTCTCAAGAATAACTCTGCTTGTGCGGGAAAAAGATCAATACGCACTAATATAATTGTCCAAAAAATTGCCATTAAAAGATTCGATGCTGGGCCTGCTAAAGCTACCCACAGCATATTTTTTTTTGGATTCCTAAGGTTTGAGAAATTAACTGGGACTGGTTTAGCCCACCCAAATAAAAATGGTGATGACATTATGAATAAGAGTGCTGGAAGTAAAATTGTCCCCATCGGATCTATATGTCTAATTGGATTTAATGTGATTCGGTTTAAATAATGTGCAGTCATATCACCAAAATATCTTGCAACATATCCATGCGCTGCCTCATGAACTGTAATTGCAAAAATCACAGGCAAAGCATAGGCAGATATTTTCTGAATAATAGTTAATTCCATATCACTCCATTAGGTGCCAATAAAAAAAATTTATATTTAATGAGAAGATTCCATTATATTGTTCCACTTACTCCAAATTGGTACACAAGGATCTGGCATAACATGCACAGAGCCCATAGCTCTATGAGAAATTCCTGGACCATGAAAGTCTGATCCACATGACCCAAGTAAATGATATTTATTAGCTAATTTACAGAAATAGTTGGTTTGGGAGGGGTCTTGACTTCCAGACACAACCTCAACTCCAGAACCTCCAAGGTCCTTAAATTCTGAAAAAAGTTTTGGGTATAACTTGTTACCCATATCGTAGCGCCCAGGATGAGCAATAACTGCATCACCACCAGCATCACTAATCCATGAAACAGCTTCTTCTAAAGTAACCCACTTGTGATCGAAAAAACCCGGCTTTCCTGGTGTTAGATATTTTTTAAAAACCGACTTAATGTCTTTTGCGTAACCCTTTTCAACAATGTATTGAGCAAAATGGATTCTACCAATAGTACTATTTTTTGCATAACTTCTAGCTCCCTCATATGCATTCATAATGCCAGCCATACCAAGACTTTGAGCCATTTTTTTTGCTCTCATATCGCGACCTTTTCTAATTGAGTCTAACCCCTGTATGAGGTTTATATTCTTTTCATCAAAATTTAAACCAACAATATGTAGAGTTCGCTTATTCCATGTTACTGATATTTCTACCCCAGTAATAAATTTAATTCCATTACTTCTTGCTGCAATACGAGCCTCATTTAAACCAGCAATATCATCATGGTCTGTTAATGCCATTACGTTAACATTACATTCTTTTGCATAATTAACTAACTCAGTTGGCGTTAAAAGTCCATCGGATATAGTAGAATGGCAGTGAAGGTCGATTATAGAATTCATCATAGTTTATACATAGATTATATTGGTTATTCGCATTCGACGATAGATTAAATTAAATATAGGTTTTTATGAAATTTTTATACGATTTACTTCCAGTAATACTTTTTTTTATAAGTTATAAATTATATGGGATTTATACTGCTACAGCAGTAGCAATTGGCGCCACGTTACTTCAAATTGTGATTGTATTAATAATGAAAAAAAAGGTTGATAAAATGCTTTTGTTTAATGGCATGATAATTACCTTTCTGGGGGGGCTTACAATCCTACTTCAGGATAAAACTTTCATTATGTGGAAGCCATCTGTAATCTATTGGATATTATCTGCTGTACTAATAATATCAGACAAAGTATTCAGAAAAAACCTTTTAAAACAGTCATTAAGCAGTCAAATAAGTCTACATGAAAAATACTGGTCCAGATTAAGTATCGCGACATCTGCATTCTTTATTTTTTTAGGATTTATTAATCTTTATGTAGCATTTAACTTTGATGAGAATACATGGGTGAATTTTAAGCTTTTCGGAATTACCGGACTTTTATTTGTTTACATGATCCTTGTTACCATTTTTGTCTCAAAGATATCAAAGGAATAATTTTTATGTGGTATTGCATCATCGCAACCGACTATAAGAATAGTTTAAGTCTAAGAAAAAAATATAGACCTAAGCACCTTAAAAGAATAGAAGAACTTCAAAGTCAGGGTCGACTTCTAATAGCAGGACCATTTCCTAAAATTGATTCAGTAGAGCCAGGACCTAATGGATTCACTGGTAGTTTAATTGTAGCAGAATTCAATAGCCTGCTTGATGCCACGGAATGGGCCCACAAAGATCCATTTATGCTTAATGGAGTCTATAAGAGCGTTAATGTGAAACCTTTTAAAAAAACATTGCCATAATTATAATGAAAAATATTATTAAGGATCGATTAGCATTTCTTAAACCCAGAAGACTAGATATTATAGATGAGAGTTATCTGCATAAAGGGCATGCAGGAAATACAGGTGGGGGACATTTTAATTTAATAGTTGTTAGTGAAATTTTTCAAAATAAATCCACAATGGAAAGGCATCGTATTATTTATTCAGCCCTCCAAGATCTAATTCCAGATGAAATTCACGCATTAAGTATTAAAGCTATTACTCCAAGCGAAAATAAAAAAATCTAAACTGAATTAATTTTAGCTACAGCATCATAAATAATTTTAGCATCACCATCTACTATTCCAGTTGGAACTAATGAAGGCCATAAATTAGATAAATTCTCTATTATTTCTAAAACTTTATTTTTCTTAATTTCTTCTTCTTCACTATAGGTAACTGTTTTTTTTAGAATATTTTTTGCAACAATAGTGAATCCCAGAGCGTCCTGATATTCAAATTTATTTTCTACATTTTTATTTACTATTCCAATAGCATACTCATCTGCTGCAACTGTGAGTAATGAACTCACTAGAATTATTCTTTTACTAAGTAGCTTACTTGAATCATGGACATAATCTTCATTTAAAGCCATTGCATCAGAAAGATTCTGATATTTAGATGAGATAAATGCAAAATCTTTTTCACCTTCAACTGCAGAAGCTAAATCTGCTAACTCCACTGCAAAACCTGCAGATTTTTTTGATTCAAATGTTGGGATAATATCGGAGTACAATTCACTCTTTGGGTGCTTCATATGTTTTTTTGCATTGTCAAGAAATCCATTTTTATATAACTCAATTCCTACATATAAATGGCCTCTCATTAGAGCAATTTGAGTCAAATATTCTTTATCACTTTCATATACTTTTGCTATTTTTTTAACCTCGTCGTGATTATGTCCCTTATGATTATTTTCATTTGAACACCCATTAAGGATAAATATATTAAAAGCGATACAAATTGATAGTAATTTTTTCATGATGCCTTTTGTAACTTAAATTTATTAACAGACTTTTTATTCGGAAAATAGAAATTTCTCCACATACTTATTCCAAAAAATAACGAGACAAACCACAAGATAAATTCAAGCCAATTTGGATTGCTATTATATCCAAAGAAGCCTTTAAGAAAAACTCCTACCCTACCCTTATCATGAAGTATATGTGTGTATTTATTTTTTCCATTTAAATCGAAAGAGTAAAAATTTTCATTAGCACTGTCAGGAATTTCTTTTAATGGTTTAAGGATATTCCAGGGTCGAGAAATTTCACTTTTTGACTCTATATTTAAATAATCTAAATGGTTTCCTTTAACAATAAATTCCTCCATTTCATGTGTTCCATAAGCAACCATTCCAGAGGCAAATAACACTAACATAAAAGTTGTTCCTTGAAAGAATAGCTTCAGATTTATCTTTCGACCCTGAATCACTATCCCATAGCCAATTAAAATTGCTATCACCATTCCGCTAAAGAAACCTAGGTAGGAGAAAGTTCCTGTCATAGAAAAACTACCCATTAAAAATAAAGCAGTTTCAAAACCCTCTCGCAATATGGCAAAAAATACTACAAAAAATATACCTAAACCAGCTGATGTCATTGCCTGTTTAGTTTTGGTTTCCATACCAGATTTATGACTTACATGCTTAGAAAGCCAAAAAATTACATACCATAATAAAATTGCCGTGATGTACATACTTACTCCCTCAAACAACGCATGGATTGAAGCATTGCCTATTGACTCTTTTACGCTATTCAAGGAAATTGCTACCGCAAGACTTGCAGCAACAGCAGACAACACTCCTACCCATAATTGTCTAATCTCTTTTTTTAGATTATTTTTTTCTAATAAGGTGTATATAATACCAACAATAAGGCATGCCTCCAGGCATTCTCTAAAGGTAATGATAAATTCATTCACAATATTTTATTCTTTTTGATGAAGTTTAATACCTAATTTTAAATGAGAACTATTCGTATTACAACAAAATAATAATAATTAAATTATCTATTAGATTATTTATTTAATTTTAATTACTCAATTATCAGAACTTTGTTTATTTAAATAAAAACATCTGTAATTTTTATAAGAAAGACTGATAAAATTCATATTAATTTTAAAGCATTCAACCTATCTCATAAATTTAATGCAAAATAATAACTTCACCTGGATATATGGCTCGAAAGTTTTTTCAGAATTTCGAAAAACAGCCCTCATTAAGAAATTAAAATTAATAAACCCATCCATTAATAAAATTGAATCGTCTTACCTTCATCTAATAGAAAGTAGTGAAGTATTGAAAGCTGAAGATAATAAACGACTAGAGAAAATTTTAGCTTGTAGCTCATCATTTTCAGCTTTTAAGCATAAGAACATACTGTATATTGGCCCAAGAATAGGCACAATATCTCCGTGGAGCTCTCGCGCCTCAGATATAGCAAAGCATGCGGGTATAAATATCAGCCGTATTGAGCGTTGCTCTGCTATTTCAATTTTTTCTTCTCATAAAATAACTAACGATGAGTGGAGAGAAATTGGCGAATGTATCTATGACCGAATGACCGAATCTATTTTTCTTAATAAAAATGATATTCTTAATTTATTTTTACACCAGTTACCGCAGCCTCTTGTATCAATAAATTTCCTAGCAGAAGGGTTAGCTTCGCTTGAAAAATTTAATCTTTCTCAAGGACTTGCCCTATCCTCTGATGAACTTTCCTATCTTGCAGATTACTATAAATCTGAAAAAAGAGACCCTACTGATGCGGAGTTAATGATGTTTGCTCAAGCGAATTCAGAGCATTGCCGCCATAAAATTTTTAATGCTGATTGGATTATTGAGAATAAAGCCCAAAAACAATCACTTTTTGGAATGATACGTAACACCCACGAAAAATCACCACAAAAAACGGTAGTTGCTTATTCAGATAATTCCTCAATTATTGAAGGCTCATCTATTAACCGTTTTTATTCTAATTCAAATGGTATCTATGGTGCACATCAAGACCTTACTCACTACATAATTAAGGTTGAAACTCATAACCACCCGACTGCAATATCTCCATTTGCTGGGGCTGCAACTGGAGCTGGCGGTGAAATAAGGGATGAAGGAGCAACTGGTCGAGGATCAAAACCAAAAGCTGGTCTATGTGGATTTTCAGTATCGAACCTTCAGATACCTAACTTTATTCAGTCCTGGGAAAAAAAACTTATTGGAAAGCCTGATCGTATTGCTTCCCCTCTCCAGATTATGATTGAGGGTCCTATTGGGGCAGCATCATACAACAACGAATTCGGAAGACCTAATATTCTAGGATATTTTCGAACACTAGAAATTACTCTTGATAATAATGAAACGAAGGGCTACCACAAACCCATTATGCTTGCCGGTGGAATTGGGAATATTAATGGATCTCATACCCATAAAAAGGATCTAGCTGAAAATAATTTACTAATACAATTAGGTGGCCCAGCTATGCTAATAGGCTTAGGTGGAAGTGCGGCTTCTAGTATGGGTACAGGTAGCAACAATGAAAATCTAGATTTTGCTTCTGTACAAAGAGGTAATCCAGAAATTCAAAGACGAGCTCAAGAAGTAATCGATCGATGTTGGCAAATGGGAGATGACAATCCAATATTAAGTATTCATGATGTAGGTGCAGGGGGTTTATCAAATGCATTCCCTGAGCTAATTGATGACGGAGGGGTTGGAGCAATTTTTGATATACGGGCTATTAATAATGAAGAGCCTGGTATGACACCTAAAGAGATATGGTGTAATGAATCACAAGAAAGATATGTTTTATCTATAAGTGAAAAAGATTTAACTCTTTTTACCTCAATATGTGAAAGAGAGCGGTGTCCATTTGCTGTTGTTGGCAAAGCAACGAAAATAAAGAAATTGATAGTTAATGATTCACATCTAAATAAAGATGTTGTTAATATGAATCTTAATGTTTTACTTGGAAAGCCTCCAAGACTAACCAAGAATATAATAGCTAAAAAAATTACACAACATAAAAATACACTAATTAATAAATCTCTAAAAAATAATATTGAATCGATTCTAAAATACCCCGCTGTTGCTTCTAAGAATTTTTTAATTACTATAGGTGACCGTTCAGTAACAGGTTTAATCGCAAGAGATCAAATGGTTGGTCCATGGCAGGTTCCGCTGAGTAACGTCGCAGTTACAAAATCAGATTTTGAAGGTATATCTGGTGAATCTTTTTCAATTGGCGAAAAAGCTCCTCTAGCCCTAATTAATCCAGCTGCCTCTGCAAGAATGGCTGTCGGTGAATCGCTCATGAATATTGTAGCAAGCGCCATTAATAGCATGAGCTCAATAAAATTATCGGCTAATTGGATGGCTGCTAGCGGCAACGACGAAAACGATTTTTCCTTATTTGAAGCAGTAAAAGCAATAGGAATAGATTTATGTCCCGATCTGAATATCAGTATTCCTGTAGGAAAGGATTCAATGTCAATGCAAACACAATGGAATGACGGGGCTGAAAAAAATGTCAGCTCGCCATTATCCGTCGTTATATCAGCATTTAGTGAATGTTACGATGTTACTAAAACATTGACGCCTCAAATAACATCATCTCCTAACACATCTTTAATTTTTATTGACTTAGGAAATGGAAAGAACCGAATGGGCGGGTCCTCCATGAATCTAATAAATAAAACAGTCGGTAGCGATTCACCTGATTTAGATCAACCAGAGCAACTTAAGGCCTTCTTTGATATTATCCAAGTTCTTATTCGAAATAATAAAATTTTAGCTTACCATGATCGTTCTGATGGAGGTTTAATCACATGCCTTCTAGAAATGTCTTTTGCTGGACATACTGGCATGGATATAAATATCAACATAGATGATAATGATGTGTCTAATTTTTTGTTCAATGAAGAATTGGGTGCTGTTATCCAGGTGTCTGACAAGGAGTCAGATTTTGTTCTCCAATCCCTTCAAAAATCAATAGGGTCGGTAATATCAATAATAGGTAAACCACGTATCGATCAAAATATTATTTTAAACAACAATAAAAATACTATTTTTAATGGAGTTCGCTCTCATTTACAACAGATATGGTCAGAAACAAGCTTCAGGATTCAAGCCCTTCGAGATAATCCAAAAACAGCTTCTGAAGAATATGAAAATATTCTTGATGACTTAGATCCTGGCATCTCACCTAAAGTTAACTTTGATATTCCAACAATAAATATTAATAAACTAAAGCCAAAGATTGCAATACTCAGAGAACAAGGAATTAATGGTCATAATGAAATGGCTGCAGCATTTCATTATGCTGGCTTTGAAACGCACGATGTTCATATGTCAGATATCCTCTCTGGAAGATTGAGTCTTAATGATTTTAAAGCTATGGTTGCATGTGGTGGATTCTCTTTTGGTGATGTTCTGGGTGCAGGACAAGGATGGGCCGAATCAATTCTCTTAAACTCTAAAGCTAGAGACGAATTTGAAACTTTTTTTAACAGACAAGACACCCTCTCTCTAGGAGTATGTAATGGCTGTCAAATGATGAGTCATATCAAAGAAATTATTCCAGGCGCTGCACTTTGGCCACAATTTATTAAAAATGAATCGGAACAATTTGAAGCAAGATTTGTTTCAGTAGAGATAAAAAAGAATAATTCCCCATTTTTTATAGGTATGGAGGGAAGTATACTTCCAATAGCAGTTGCTCATGGTGAGGGGCGGGTTAATTTTATCAACAATGATGGCATTGAATCTGTTCAGGCTAATAATTTAGTGACTATGAATTATGTAAATAATCAACACAAGGGAACTTTACGCTACCCTTTTAATCCAAATGGTTCTGAACTAGGTATCACAGGATTAACCTCTACAAATGGGCGCGTATCAATCATGATGCCTCACCCAGAGAGAGTTTTTAAATCGGATCAAAATTCATGGTATCCAAAAAGTTGGAATGAATACGGTCCTTGGTATAGAATGTTCGCCAACGCGAATAAATTTTTTACTTAACAATAGGATTAAATTATGAAATATATTATTAAAAGTTTTTTTGTTTCGCTGCTTCTAGCAGTCTCGTTAAATGCTTCTGCATTAACTGATCCTCAAGAAATGGAATTTACTGGGGCGGTCAACGTAGGTGATATGAAAACAGTTAAAATGTATGTTGAAACAATGAATGTTGATCTTGAACATGGTTATTTCGCTTGGACACCATTCCTCATGGCAGCAGCTAAAAGACAATTAGATGTCCTAAAGTATCTTAAAGAAAAAGGTGCAAATATTAATTACACGCATCCAGTAACTCGTTTCAATGCGCTTCATCACGCAGCATTTAATAGAGATAAAGCTATGGTGAAGTATTTAATTGATATAGGTATAGAGCAAAACAACCTTAAGGGTGATGTGACATTAATTCGTGCATTAAGTGAAGATGGTAAAGAAGATATGGCAAAATATCTTACATCCTTAGGTGTAAAGGACGAAGGCTGCAAAGAAAAGAGATGTTTTTAATTAAATAGTCAATAATTATTTAAAACCAAAAAAAATTTTGGTTTTTTACTTATCGTAGGTATTTTTATAATTAATCTACCATAAAGGTTACATGATTGTTTAAAAGAAACTTTGTGATGTTAAGAAAAAATATTGTTATCGGACTAATTTTTTTATTAGCATTACCCGCCATGTCTGAGCAAACTTTTAGTAATTATAAACAATATAGCCTGACAAAAACTTCATATAAATTAGATAAAATTGCTCAAGGATTCAATTACCCTTGGGCTTTGACTTTTTTGGATAAAAAAAACCTTTTAATCAGTGAAAAAAATGGTGGTTTGTTTAAGGTTAATATTGAAAGTGGTAAAAAAGAAAAAATTAGCCATAGCATTCAACACATAGACCATCTTAGTAGTCACCAAGGTGGTCTTTTAGATGTCTATTTTAATAATAATGATAATTTTATTTATTTTACTTACAGTCATAAATTTAAAAAAATCAAAAACCTTTCTAGCTCTGCTGTAGCAAGAGGAAAGTTAGTTGGAAATAAAATAAGAGAACTAAAAGTTTTATTAATTGCAAAGCCTCCCTTGCCTCGTAAAAAACATTATGGCTCAAGAATTATTATTGAAGGTGACTTACTTTTTGCAAGCTTTGGTGAGCGTAATGAAGGAATGATTGCGCAAGACCCGTCCCAGCATCCAGGAAGTATAGTACGTATTAAGACTAACGGGGAAATACCTAAAGATAACCCAAAATTTATGGGTAAAAATGCATGGCTACCTGAAATTTATACCATTGGTGTTAGGAATCCTCAGGGAATGACAATTTCGCCTCATGATGGAGAAGTTTATTTTTCAAATCATGGACCTAGAGGGGGTGACTATATAGGTAAGGCTAAACCATTAGCAAATTATGGCTGGAAGGATATTGCATGGGGTGGTACTGAATATTCTGGATTTAGTATTGGAGATACTCCATTTAAAAAAGAATATGATATGCCAGTTAAAACCTGGGTGCCTTCAATGGCAATTAGTAGTATTCAGTTCTACCAGGGTGAAGAATTTCCTGAATGGCAGGGAGATTTAATTGTATCCTCACTATATGGCCAAAGTCTTATTAGATTAGATTATGAAAATAATGTTATTGTAGGTGAAGAAATTATCTTTAGAGATAGAATTGGACGTATTCGTGATTTTGAGATTGGTGCTAAAGGCAAGATTTATATTGTTAGTGATAGTCCAAGATCTGATCTATGGAAACTAAGTAAATAAAAATAAGGGGCAAATAAATGCAAACAATTATTATTGGAATTCTGCTGGCTATATTTTCTAATATAAGTTATTCAAACGAAGTAATTTCTGGATTTAAGATGCCTGAATCAGTTGCAGAAGGTCCTGATGGATCAATTTACTTATCAGAGATTGGTGAGCGAGATAAGGACAAAGATGGAAAAATAACTAAGATTGATAAAAATGGGGTTATTTCAACTGTTGCTGAGGGGCTATATGACCCAAAAGGGATAGTCTTTTATAATAATAAGCTATATGTCACTGATCGTGATGCCGTAATTGAAGTTAATCTAGATGGCTCTTGGGGCGTTTATGCAGGAACAATGAGTTTTCCAAAGACACCTGTATTTTTAAATGATATTGATGTATCAAAAAATGGTGATTTATATGTAACTGATACGGGAGACTTTAAAACAAGTGGATTTGTATTTCTGATTAAAAGAACCGGCAAGGTAAGTGTTCTTTTCGAGGGTAATTCTAAAATAAAAGCACCAAATGGCATCCTCCCAATACCTAATTCAAGATTATTAGTACTTGATTGGGGGGGAGATTTACTAGAGGCAAATCTAATAAATAATAAGATTAAAAAAATTGCAAGCGGCTTTGATGGCGGAGATGGTTTAGCTTACACCAATGGTGTGATCTATATAAGTAGCTGGAAAGAAGGTATTGTTTATAGCCATAAAAATGGAGTCACTAAAATTATTGATGATAATTATAAGGCTGCAGCAGATATTGCTTTGAGTCGTGACAAAAAAACTCTAATTGTTCCCGACATGAAAAGTGGGACAGTTACCCTAATTAAGATCAAATAAAACTCTTGAATTACTCTTTTCTAAGCTAAGAGTTTTAAAAAGTAGATTAGGTTTGCTATGCTTTTTTTTCTATCGCCATGTGCATGACACCATCCCCAATAACATTCTGATATCATTACACTTTAATCAACTTTATAAATTTTTTTGATGAACCTTCACGAATATCAGGCGAAAAATATACTTGTCTCCTCTAAAATAAAGGTCCCTGCTGGAAAAGTAGTAACTTCCTCACAAGAAGCTAATTCTTTTGTAAAAGCTAGCAAAGGCAGTACATTTGCAATAAAAGCTCAAATCCATGCGGGAGGCAGAGGTTTGTCTGGAGGTGTAAAAATAATCTCTTCTGCTGAGGAAGCAAGTGCTTTTGCGAGCAAATTTTTAGGTAAAAATCTTATTACATTTCAAAATGAACCACATGGACAGCCTGTTACTAGAATTTTAATAGAAGAAACTGTATCAATAAGCCAAGAGCTTTACTTTTCTATTGTTATTGATAGGCAAAGTGAAGCAGTAACAATAATATGTTCATCTGCCGGCGGTATGGAAATCGAAGAAATTTCAAAAAAAAATCCTGAGCTAATCATTACTGCAGCCTGTGAAATTAATAAGTCTCTTAGCTCAAATAATATAAAAGAGATTACACGGTTTCTAAATCTTAACGAAGTGGTTGCCCCCCAGTTTAATGATTTACTATTTTCGTCATACAACATATTTACTAATAACGATCTTTCGCTTCTGGAAATAAATCCCCTTGTCATTACTAACGATAATGAATTGATTGCTCTCGACTGTAAAATGTCAGTTGATGATAATGCTCTTTTTAAGCATACAGAAATTAAAGAACTCCATGACTGGGAACAATCTGACTCTAAAGAAAAAGAAGCTCACTTTGCTGGTTTAAATTATATTGCTCTTGATGGAAGTATTGGTTGTATGGTAAATGGTGCTGGGCTTGCAATGGCAACCATGGACCTTATTAAATTATCTGGCGGTAGCCCAGCTAATTTTTTAGATGTTGGAGGGGGAGCCACTTCTGAAACTGTTAGTAAGGCCTTAAAAATATTAATCTCAGATAGTAATGTAACGGTTGTATTAGTAAATATATTTGGAGGTATTATGCGATGCGATATTATTGCTGATGGAATTATTAGCGCAGTTAAGGAGGTAGGAATTAAAATTCCAATAGTAGTAAGACTTGAAGGAACAAATGTTGAGCTTGGAAAAGAGACGCTAAATAATAGTAAATTAAATATTATTTCAGCAGACAGTTTAACTGATGCAGCCAATAAGGCTGTTGAAATAGCTAATGGTAAATAATTAATGTCAGTTTTAATCAATAAAAATACTAAAGTCATATGCCAAGGATTCACAGGAAAGCAAGGTACATTCCACAGTGAGCAATCTATTAAATATGGCACACAAATTGTTGGTGGCGTGACTCCAGGAAAAGGTGGAAAAACTCATTTAGATCTACCTGTATTCAATAATGTAAAGGAAGCTGTCCTAAATACAAAAGCAAATGCAACAATGATATACGTCCCTCCACCTTATGCAGGTAATGCAATCATCGAGGCAAGCGAGGCTGGTATTGATTTAATTGTTTGTATTACAGAAGGTATACCAGTTCTAGAAATGTTAAATATAAAATCTATTATCAAATCAAATGGATCAAAATTAATTGGGCCCAACTGTCCAGGAATCATAACGCCAAATGAGTGCAAAATTGGCATTATGCCTGGGAATATTCACAAACCAGGATCAATAGGTATTATTTCAAGATCAGGAACATTAACATATGAGGCGGTTCAACAAACTTCAGAGATTGGCCTTGGGCAATCAACGTGTATAGGTATTGGAGGTGACCCAATTAAAGGGCTTAATTTTATTGAATGCTTAGAATTATTTGAAAATGATCCAAAGACCAATGGAATAATTATGGTTGGTGAAATTGGTGGATCCGATGAAGAACTAGCTGCTGAATATATTTCAAGAAATATTTCAAAACCTGTAGCTGCCTATATTGCCGGTAGAACTGCTCCCAAAGGGAAGCGCATGGGACACGCAGGTGCAATTATATCTGGAGGAACAGGTAAGGCTGAAGATAAAATTAAATCTCTAAAAAAAGCAGGTGTGTGGATATCAGAATCACCTGCTAATATGGGAAATACAATCCTAGAAGCCCTAAAAAGTAATGAGTAATAATAAAAAAATATTTATTTATTTAATATTCTTATCCATATTCTTTTCTTCATTTATTAAGGCAGAAGAAATCCCATATCTATTAACTGCATCCTCAAAAGGGGATGTTGAAATGGTAAAGGCAATTATTGATAGTGGAGGAAACCCTAATTCAAGAGATAAGGATAATATTACTGCATTAATGTATGCCTCACGAAAAAATCAAGTTGAGATAGTTGAATACCTAATTAGTAAAGGGGCACTTATAAATAAAACTGAAAGAGATGGTTGGACAGCTCTAATGTTTGCTGCCAAGAAAAACTTTACCAAAATAGTTTCATTACTTTTAGCGCATGGGGCGGACCCAAAAATTACTGACCCAGACGGCTGGTCCGCTTATGGACTTGCTGCAAGTTCAGGCTTTCATGAAACTATTAATCTGCTAATCCAATATGGCATTGATCCTAATACAAGAAATAATTCTGGGCTCACTGTTCTCATGCTAGCCTGTAAAAGTGGAAATCTTGAAACTATTGCAACCTTGTTGGAAAATAAAGCTGATATCAATTTAAAAGATAATTATGGTAAAACAGCTCTAATATATGCATCAATCAATGGTAATGTTGAAGCAACAAAATTTTTAATTAAGAATGATTCCCAAATTGATGACTTTGATAAAAATGAATGGACTGCTCTATCATGGGCAATACAAAAAAAACAATATGCTATCGCAAAAACTTTAATTGAACTTGGTGCAAATATAAATCATAAGGATAGTGAAGGAACCTCATTAATCCACTATGCTGTTTTTAGTGAGAATGAAAAGATTGTTGAATTACTGATAAATTCTGGAGTAGATCTTAAAATTAAAGACCAGTATGGCCTAACACCACTTGTTTACAGTCTTAAGGGAAAGAATAAAATAATTATTGATAAAATTAAGTCTGTTGGTGGTAGCTACTAAACTATATGAAAATATCTATAGCACAAATTAATAGCATCGTTGGAGATTTAGATTATAACTTTTCTCTGATAACTAAGGCTACCAAAGAAGCATTAAGCAAAAATGTATCTCTAGTAATTACACCTGAACTCAGCCTAACAGGCTATCCACCAGAGGACCTCCTTTTAAATAGTGATTTTTTATTGGGAGTTAAAGAAAAGCTACTACTCCTCGCCAAAGAAAATCCACATATAATGATTATAGTTGGGCATCCTTTATTAGAAAAAAATAAACTATTTAATGCGGCCTCAGTTTTATATAAAGGTAAAGTTTTTAAGAGTTATAAAAAACAAATATTACCTAACTATGGAGTTTTTGACGAAAAAAGATATTTTGTGCCTGGAGACATAGATTTAATTTTTAATCATAACAAACATAAGATTGGCATACTGATTTGTGAGGATATATGGGCCAAATTACCAATAAATAATCTAATTAAAAGTGATGTTGATCTTATCATATGCATAAATGCTTCCCCTTATGAAATTGATAAAAATGATTACCGAATAAAAAATATCCAAAGAAAAATTAATAATTCCAATACAAAAGTAATATATGTAAATGCAGTTGGAGGACAAGATGATCTATTGTTTGATGGTGGTTCATTTATATTAGATCCAAACCTAGGGTTAGCACTATCATTACCTCAATTTAAAACCATCAATAAAATAGTTGACCTTAAAACTCTAACTCAAAAAAATAAAAAAGATAATTTAAGTAGCGCTAATATACTTTTTAATGGCTTAGTTTTATCGCTTCAAGATTATTTACAAAAGAACTCAATAAAAAAGGTTTTTCTTGGACTTTCTGGAGGAATTGATTCTGCGGTTGTTTTATGTATTGCTGCTAAAGCATGCAAAAATAGTGATATACAGACAATAATGATGCCAACAAAATTTACATCAAGAATGAGCCTTGATGATGCTAAAAAACTGGCTAGTAATATTGGCGTAAAATACACAATAAAACGAATAGACTCATTAAATAATAAAATTAATAAAATGTTTATAAAAGACTTTTCTGGATACGAGACAGATACTACAGAAGAAAATATTCAGGCAAGAATTAGAGGGCTGCTCCTAATGGCCTATGCAAATAAATTTAAAGGCGTTGTTCTGGCAACGAGTAACAAAAGTGAAACTGCTGTTGGTTATGCTACTCTTTATGGCGATATGGTAGGTGGTTTCTCAGTATTAAAGGATGTGCCAAAAACATGGGTATATAAGTTAGCACAATATATAAATAAGAATAAAATAATTATTCCCAACAGAATTATTACCAGGGAACCTACAGCAGAATTAAAAGATAACCAGTCTGATCAGGATAGTCTTCCTAATTACGAAATACTTGATGGAATAATTGATTTATATTTAGATAAAGGTCAAAGTCCAGCCGCTATAATAAAAAAAGGTTACTCAGCCCTTCAGGTAAAAAAAGTTGTAAAATTAATTCATGCTAACGAATTTAAAAGGCGTCAGTCAGCACCAGGTCCTAAAGTAACAAATAAGGCATTTGGTAAAGAAAGGCGGTATCCTATAACTAATAATTTCAGAATATTAACTAAAGGGAAATCATAATGAAAAAAATAGAAGCTATAATTAAGCCCTTCAAACTCGATGAGGTTCGTGAGGCACTCTCAGAAATTGGAGTAATGGGTATGACAGCAACTGAAGTAAAAGGCTTTGGTAGACAAAAAGGTCATACAGAGCTTTATCGTGGGGCAGAATACATTGTTGACTTCCTTCCAAAAGTTAAATTAGATCTTTTAGTATCCGATAAAATGGCTGATAAAGTTGTTGATACAATAGTTAAAATAGCTCACACCGGTAAAATTGGTGATGGTAAAATTTTTATACTAAATGTTGAAGATGCTGTGAGAATTAGAACTGGGGAGCGAGGAGACAAAGCGATCTAAATTTGGTTTGCCATAAATTTATTTATTGTGGCTAAATCATCTAATGTATCAACTCCTTTTATATGATTACCATGGTATTCAAAAACCTTAATTTTTAAATTATTATCTATCGCTCTTAACTGCTCTAATTTTTCAGTAGCCTCATGTTTTGACTCTGGAAAATTACAAAATGACCTTAACAATTTTGGGGTGTAGCCGTAAAGACCTATATGATGAAAAGCAATATTAGGATCCCAAAAATCACTTTCGTTATTCATAAAGTATGGGATCTTTGAGCGGCTAAAGTATATTGCAAAATTATCTTTTCCAAGAATAACCTTTACGTTATTTGGGTTAGCATAATCATCGTAGTTTTTAAATTTTGACGCAGCTGTTGCATAATTTAATTCTTCCTTAATCATACCCTCATATAATAATTTAATTAAATTGGGATCTATTAATGGCTCGTCACCTTGAACATTTACAATTAATTCATTATCAGACCATTTCTTAGAATCTACAACCTCAAGTACACGATCTGTTCCAGAGACATGTGAATCACGAGTCAATAAAGCTTCGAAATCATAATTGGATACTACATCAATAATTTTTTTATCATCAGTAGCTATAACAACTTCATCAGCGCCACTCATTTTTGCTTTTCTGGCAACATGAATTACCATAGGAATCCCACCAATCTCGATTAACGGCTTACCTGGAAGCCGAGTGCTATTATAACGAGCAGGGATTACTACCTTAAAAGCCATCTATTTCTTATCCTCCATCACTCTCGCCTCACTTTCTAAAAGTATAGGTATATTATCTTTGATTGGGTATGCTAACTTCGCTGATTTTGAAATTAACTCATTATTCTTTTTATCATAAACTAATGGCCCTTTTGTTACTGGGCAAACAAGGATATTTAGTAGTTTTTTATCCATAACTTTATAGTCCTATTTTATTTCTTATATCAACGAATAATCTTGTATCAACCATTGCTTTAATAGGGAGATACCATATGTTTTTATTTTTTAAATGTAGGCATCTTACTGCATCTTTCTCAGTCATAATTATAATTTTATTTCCACACTTCCTAAAATCTTCATCCGAAAAATTATGATGATCATCGAATATTAACCTATCAAACGTCAAACCAAAATTTTTTAATAGTGAAAAAAATCTTTCTGGATTCCCAATACCCGTATACGCATATAACTGCTTGTTTTTTATTGAATTGATTTTTAAATATTTATTTTCAAAAACTGATTGAATTTGATCGATTGCACTATAGTGCATACTAAATGCATTTTTACTAGTTGATTTTTCACCATTAATTATCATTGCATCAATACTATTTAATCTTTTAATAGGCTCTCGAAGTGGTCCAGATGGTAATAAATGATTATTCCCAAATCCTCGAGCCTTATCAACAACAACAATCTCATAATCTCTAGCTAACTCTGTATGCTGAAGACCATCATCCGATAGAATGACATCAATATCAGGATAATGGGTAAGTAATAACTCAGCAGTAGGAAACCTTTTTTTTCCAACAAATACAGGAATTCCGAGGTTTCTTTTTAGCATAAACGGTTCATCACCAACATCAAGAAAATTTGAATGGTCTGTAACTTCCCTTGCATGTGTATTTGAAGACTTATAGCCCCTTGAAATAATTCCTGGATTAATACCAATAGATAAAAAATGAGACGCAATTGCAATCAAAAGCGGGGTCTTACCCGTACCTCCAACTGTAATATTTCCTATTATAATGACAGGAACTGAAACTTTTTTTATATCTAAAAGACCAGAAGAATATAGAAACTTTCTAATATATATAATTATTAGATATAAATAACTAAGGGGAATTAATAGCTTAATCCATGTTGGCCTTACATAAAACTGTTGATTGAATTTCTCATGAAGAGACATTATTTAATCAAACCCCTTCTTATATAACTTTGTATAATATTTATTCGCTTTTATTAAAGCTTTATGGGAGCCCTCTTCTACAATTACTCCATTACTTATAACGATAATTCTATCTGCATTTAAGACGGTACTAAGACGATGAGCAATAACAAGAGAAGTTCTACCTTTTGTTAATAAATCTATAGCATTCTGAACATATTTTTCAGACTCTGAATCCAAAGCAGACGTTGCTTCATCTAAAAGTAGAATTGGTGCATCCTTTAAAATTGCTCTAGCTATTGCAATTCTTTGTTTCTGCCCGCCTGACAATTTAACGCCCCTATCACCAATAATATGGTCGAATTTATTTGGTAGTTTATCGATAAACTCTAATGCATTCGCTGCTTCAGCAGCTTTAATAATCTGCGACTTATTTTTATGCCTACTACCATACGCAATATTATTGTATACAGTATCATTAAAGAGAATGGTGTCCTGACTTACTAATGAAATTTTTTCTCTTAAATTTGAAAGTTTTATTTCTGATATATTTTTATTGTCAATCAATATTTGACCGGCATTGAGGTCATAAAATTTTGGTATTAAATTGATTAATGTACTTTTTCCCCCGCCAGACATTCCAACTAACGCAATCTTATCCCCAGAATTTATTGTTAAATTTATATCTTTTAAGACGTCTTTTGTAGTTTGAGAGTAATTAAACGATACATTTTTAAATTCAATTTTTCCTAAAACTCTCCCTAATTTTTTTCTTCCATGATCTATTTCTTTGGATTCATCAATTACTGAAAAAATACTTATTGCAGCAGCGAACCCAATCTGAATTTGTTCATTAATTGCAGTAAGTTTTTTTATAGGAGAAATTAGCATTAATAATGCGCCAATAAATGCCGCAAATTCACCGGCACTGAAATGACCAACTGAATAATAGACAACTAAAGCTAATGCTAATGCAGACAATATCTCAATAACAAAGCTATTAATCCCAGACAATCTAGCCAACTTCGTATGCATTTTTCGATTGCGAATATTTATTTTTGAGAATCGAGATAATTCAAATTTTTCAGCCCCAAATATTTTTACAATTCTTTGTGCTGATACTGCTTCCTGAGAGACTCGAGTCATATCACCCATTGAAACCTGAACCTCAGTGCCTGCTCTTCTTAATTTTGGTGAAACAAGTTTTAGATAAAATCCCATGATTGGAGCCATTACAAGAAATATAAGCGTCAATAGCCAATCTAAATAAATCATATAGCTAAGGATAGCAATTACAGTGAAGATGTCTCTTACAGCATCAAGTGCAACTTTTGTGACTATAGTTGACAACTGTTCAGTTTCATAGGTAAGTTTTGATACTATATTTCCAGCTGCCTGTGAATCAAAAAATTTGACGGGTAGTAACATTAATTTTTTAAATATATCGTATCGCATATCTTCAACAATTTTCCTTGAGACCCATCTCATTGAATAGCTTGCAAGGAACCCAGATAATGCTCTAATTGACATAAGAGCTATTAATGCTAGTGGAAGAAAGATAGAGGCTTCTGCAGACTGCTGGACTAGTCCATCGTCAGTAATTTTTTTAATTAACGCTAAAAATCCAGTGTTAGTTCCAGCAAGAACTAACAGAAAAGTAATACTAAGAATTAGGGCCCATTTATATCTAAAGGTATATTTTAGTAGCCTTAAATAGATCTTCTTAAATGAATTTGGATTAGTTTTTGTCGTATTTTTCGACATAGATATTTTTAATAGTACTTGAAATATTAATTTACCTTAGTAGAAAAGGTAATTTTGGTTAGTCCTACCCTTCTAGATGCTTCCATAACATTTACAACTGATTGGTGATTTGTCATAGCATCAGCATTGATAATAACTGGCATTTTGTCTTGATTATTTCTTGATACTTCCATCAACTTACTTTGTATAGCTTCAATTGAATTATCAGATAGTACGTCTTCATTAATGGTATATTTTCCATCTTCTGTTATTGAGACATTGATGGGAACATTTTTATTTTCAACAGGATTAGCTTCGGCAACTGGTAGATTTATCTTTAGCTCGCTAAATTTAGAAAACGTAGTGCTTACAACTAAAAAAATGATTATTACCAACAATACATCAATAAGTGGAATAAAGTTTAGCTCTGGCTGGTCTTGTTGAAGTTTTTTTCTAAAGTTCATAATTATTTAATTAAGAATTTCCCTGTAAAGTCTCTATTAAGTCTAATGCAAGCATTTCCATTTCATTAATAAAATGATCAACCTTTGACCGAAAGAAACGATAGGCAATCATTGCTGGGACTGCGACAACAATGCCACCAGCTGTGTTGTAAAGTGCGATCGAGATCCCCCTCGCAAATACAGCTACATCATGACCGCTACTAGTAAACGAACTAAATAACTCAACCATACCTATAATTGTCCCAAATAAGCCTAATAAAGGAGCTACTGTTGATATTGTTCCTAACACCCCTAGATATTTTTCTAAACGATAACTAACTGATTCGCCAGTTTGCTCAACAGCAATTTTAATAACATTAGAAGGTTTGCCCTGGTTTTTTAATACTGTTGCATAAATCTCACCTAACATCGAATGCTGTTGAAGTGATTGAATTTCATCTTTCTTAATATTGCCTTTAACAATCATTTTTTGAACATCATCTATTAACGTTCCTGGGATAATAAAACCCTCTCTCAATGACCATGCTCGCTCAATGACGATAGCAAAACCTACAATTGACGTTATAATTAATGGCCATATTGGCCAGCCTGCTGCTTCAATAATTTCCCACACGATGCTTTTACCCCCAAGTTTAAATGTTCAAGGAAAAGTATACTACCTTGTATGAATTTTTCCTTCTGTTAACTGATAGATTTTACCCATTTTTTTTGCTAATTTATTATCATGTGTAACTAAAATTATTGCAGTTTTTATTTCTTTTGTTATCTCAAGAAACATATCGAATACTAGTTCTGCATTTTTATAATCTAAATTACCTGTCGGCTCATCTGCTAAAATTATATCTGGTTTAGTAATAATTGCTCTAGCAATTGCAATTCTTTGCCTCTCTCCTCCAGAAAGCTCATGAGGCATATGATTTACTCTATTTTCAAGTCCCAATATATTAAGCAATTTTCGGCCTTGATTTAAATTAGCTAATAGATCATCTCTCCTTATTACAAGCGGCATAATAACATTTTCAATAGCAGAAAAATCTGGGAGAAGATGATGGAACTGGTAAATAAAACCAAAGTGCTTATTACGAATAGAAGAAATTTTATTTTGGCTAAGTTTATTTATAGGGTCATTCCATAACTCAATTGTTCCATGATCTGGCTTTTCTAAGCCGGCCATCAGGTGAAGAAGAGTACTTTTACCCGAACCAGAAACCCCAGTAATTGCTATATTCTCACCTGCTGAAATTAAAAAATTAATTTTATCCAGTACAGGAGCTTCTAAACCTTTAAATGATTTTGAGACATCTGTAAGTTTCAGTAGGGATATTTTACTCATATTTTAATGCAGTTGCTGGATCAATTTTGGTTGCTTTTATACTCGGATAAATTGTAGCGAAAAACGATAAAAGTATCCCCATAATTCCAATTGATAAGATGTCTTTTAATATCAACTTTGAGGGAAGCTCAGAAAGATAATATACATCTGGAGGTAAAACTTGAACGCCAAATAACCTTTCAATAAAGGGAACGATTGTACTTATATTAATTGAAATAATTACCCCGAATAAAATTCCTAAAAAAGTGCCAATTAATCCTATCATTAACCCCTGTGACATAAAAATTATTAAAATACTTTTCTGGGAGGCCCCTAAAGTTCTTAAAATTGCAATATCAGATTTTTTTTCTGTTACTCCCATAACAAGTGTTGATACTATATTGAAAGCCGCTACTGCAATAATTAATGTCAATATAATAAACATAACTCTCTTCTCCATCTGAATTGCAGCAAATAAATTAGAGTGTTGCTTTGTCCAATCAGAAATAAAATAACTACTATCTTGATTTATCAATTTATCTATATTTCTAGTAGTTGATTGCGTTCTATCTAAATCTTCTAACTTAACTCGGACTCCTGATACATTTTTATCAAGCTGAAAAAAATTCTGCGCATCATTTAGATGAATCAAAACAAGGCTAGCGTCATATTCATACATTCCTATATCAAAAATACCAGAAACCCTAAATTGTTTTAATCTAGGAAGCATTCCTAATGGAGAATAATTAGCCTGAGAAGAAATTATCGATATTTTATCTCCAATATCTAATCCAAAATATCTTGCTATGCCTGATCCAATTAGTATATTAAATCTTCCTGGGTCTAATTTAAAAGAACCTTTAGTTATTTTGTTCTGAAGATCACTTACACCTAATTCAATATCAGGTGATATACCTCTTACAATTACTCCTCTATTAAATCTTCCCATCGCAACCATAGCTTGATTTTGAGTGAATGGGGCTGAAGCAACGACATTTTTTGATCCCTTTATCGATTCGCTTATTTTTTTCCAATCACTTATCGTAAACTTAGTGCTAGTAATTTCAATGTCGGAGGAAACACTAATAATTCGTGATTTAAGTTCTGATTGAAATCCATTCATAACAGAAAGCACTACAATTAAAGCCATTACTCCAAGCGTTATTCCAAGAACACTGGTCAACGATATGAATGATATAAAATTATTTTTATTTCTTAAGCTGGTATATCGAGATGCCACCCATAATTCATAGAAATTTCTCTTGAGAAGGTTTTTTATCTGCATTATTTAATTAGGATTGAAGTTATTCATTCTGCTAGAATTATGGCATGTTTACTGGAATTATTGAATCAATTGGAAAAATCGAGTCCTTAGATAATAATGGGGGCGATATTAAAGCGTCTATAAATTATGACAATAATAAATTAAAAAATTTAGAACTTGGTGAGAGTGTTTCAGTTAATGGGATTTGTCTTACTCTAGTAAGCTTTAATGATATAAATCTTACATTTGATATTTCAAATGAATCATTAGGCAAAATTAATCCTTTTAAAATTAAGGACTATGTTAACTTAGAGACATCATTAAAATTCAACGGAAAAATATCTGGACATTTTGTATTTGGTCATGTGGATGGTGTTGCAGAGCTAATTGATATCAAACAAAAAGATGGTTGCGAAGTATGGGCAATAAAAGCTCCAAGTTCACTATCAAAATACATAGCAAAAAAGGGCTCAATTTCAATTAATGGGGTAAGCCTTACAGTTAACGAAATCAAAAACGGCATATTAAAAATCAATCTTATTCCGTTCACATTAGAACATACGTCATTTAAATTTAATAAAATTAATGATTTGTTAAATATTGAGGTGGATATGCTTGCACGATATGTAGAAACTATTCTGGCTAAAAATTAAAATGCATACAACCAAAGAAATAATAAAAGATCTACAAAATGGCAAGATGGTAATTTTAGTAGACGACGAAGATAGAGAAAATGAAGGTGACCTAGTGGTTGCAGCCGATTTTATTTCATCAGATCATATAAATTTTATGGCAAAGCATGGAAGAGGACTAATATGCCTCACACTTACTGAAGAGAAATGTAACCAGCTTAAGTTACCTTTAATGGTCAAAGATAACGAAGGCAAACTCGGTACTAATTTTACTGTTTCAATTGACGCTGCCAAGGGAATAAGTACTGGAATTTCTGCTGCTGATAGGGCTAATACAATTAAGGCGGCAATTGATATAAACGCAGACCACACCAGTATAACTAGACCAGGGCATATATTTCCGTTGCTTGCTCATCCCGGGGGCGTTCTCTACCGAGCTGGTCATACTGAAGCTGGTTGCGATCTTGCAGGGCTTTCAGGTCTTCAGCCAGCCTCTGTAATTTGTGAGATACTTAACGATGATGGCAATATGGCTCGCTTACCAGATTTAATAAAATTCTCTGCTAAACATAAAATAAAAATAGGAACAATTGCAGATTTAATTGAATTTAGGAGTAAATCTGAAAAGCTTATAAAGAAAATTAGTGAGAAGCCAATAGAAACTGATTATGGACAAATGCGACTTATTGCTTATTCAGACTTACTCTCACAAAATACACATATTGCTCTCGTAAAAGGTCAGATAATAAAAGAAGATGAAGTTCTCGTTAGAGTTCATGCACCTCTTACTATATTTGATTTTATTGAAAAAGATAATAACCATTCCTGGCCTCCTCTAAAAGCATTAGAACTAATTAATAATGAAGAAAGAGGAGTAATTATTTTTCTTAACTATCATGAGTCACAATCTGAAATTACAAATCTCTTGCATGAAGATATTCCTAGAATTAACAACAAGAATGATTTGAGAAATTATGGAATTGGCTCACAAATACTAGTAGATATTGGAGTGTCTAAAATGAGGTTACTCGCCTCACCAAGAAAAATGCCGAGCATGACAGGATATGGCCTTCAAGTGATTGAATTTATTGAAAATAAATAATTAGATATTAAAATTATGTTACTATCTTTTGATTGGAAATTAATACTAAAAATTTAGTTGTTACTTACATTAAACGAGCTGTTATTTTTCTTATTTATTGTGTACATATAAAATAATATGAGCATAAAACCAATTACAAATTCAAGTAGTAAAAGCAATATTCTCTCATTAGACTTTGGTGAAACAAAAATAGGTTTTGCTATAGGTAATAACATTACAAAAACAACGCACCCATTAAAAGCTATTATTTCATCTAAAAAGACTGAGCGCTTTAAAGCAATAGAGGAACTAATAAATGAATGGTCTCCAGGTCTAATTGTTATTGGCTTACCCCTTAATGAGAATGGAACTGAAAGCAGACTCACATTACTTGTAAAGAAATTTTCCAAAAAAATTATTAATAAATTTAGTATTCCAACAGTACTTGTTGATGAAAGGTATACTTCAGTTGAAGCTGAATCATTATTAATTGCCTCAAACGGAAAATATAAAAATAAAAATGGAGTGATTGATCAAGTTGCAGCTCAAATTATTTTAGAATCATATTTTGAAAGAGATTTAAATGTCGCTCCCTGAACCAATAAACCTTATAAATCAACTTTATGATGAAATCATAAAGGATATTGATAATGATACTTGTTTGATTGGTATACCCAATGGGGGTCATTTGATACTAAATGAATTAAAGAAAAAAATTAAACTTAATATAAATTATGGATTAATAGATTGTTCTTTCTATAGAGACGATCTTGATACATCAGGCTTAAAGGTCAGAGAAAAAACTACGTCAATAAATTTTAATGTGGATGACAAAAAAATTATTCTAATTGATGATGTCTTTTATACAGGAAGAACAATTCGCGCGGCAATGAATGAACTATTTGATTTTGGTCGGCCAAAAGAAATTAAATTATTTGTTCTAATTGATAGGGAAATGAATGAACTACCAATTACGCCAGATTTTGCATCATGCAAAATTAACATTCCCTATCAGAACTACATTGATTTAACACATAAGGATGGAAAATTAATTTTTAGGTCCAGAAACATTTAATGTCAAATATTAAAATAAAAACAGAAATTAATTTTCAGCATCTACTTTCTATCGAAGGCATGAGCAAAGAATTAATTACTAAAATTTTTGATATCGCAGAAACATTTCTTAAAATAGGAAAGCATGATGTAAAAAAAGTACCTTTACTTAGAGGAAAGACTGTATGTAATCTTTTCTTTGAAAATAGCACCAGAACAAGAACAACATTTGAAATTGCAGCAAAAAGATTATCCGCAGACGTTTTAAACCTAGACATATCATCATCATCTCAGTCTAAGGGTGAGTCAATTATAGATACCGTTAACAACCTTATAGCTATGAGTGGAAATATATTTGTTATAAGGCATCCAGAATCTGGAATGCCAAAATTTATTGCTAGCAATATAAATAAAGACGTACATATAATTAATGCTGGGGATGGAAATCATTCACATCCGACACAAGGACTTCTCGATGCCTTCACAATAAGAAAATATAAGAAAAGTTTTAATGGACTAAAAATAGCAATTGTCGGTGATATCAAACACTCAAGAGTTGCCAGATCTGAAATGCACGCACTGTCAATATTAGGGGCATCTGAAATTAGATTAGTTGGCCCAAAAATATTTATGCCAGATGATGTTGACCCAACTAAATTCCAGGAATTTAATGAAATGAAGGCAGGTATAAGCGATGTAGATGTAATAATGATGCTACGCATTCAAAAAGAGAGAATGCAACAAGAAATTATTCCTTCAGAAAAAAAATATTTTGAGTCCTTTGGACTAACAACAGAACTGATGAAATATGCAAAAAAAGATGCAATTGTAATGCATCCAGGTCCAATTAACAGGGGAGTAGAGATACAATCACAAGTTGCAGATTCATCCCAGTCAGTTATATTGGCACAGGTAACATTTGGTATAGCAATCAGGATGGCAGTCATGACAATGCTTATTGATAAAAATATATGATAAAAAATTATTTTTAGATATATAATTCATTAACTTGTAAAAAATACTTCTAAACCATACCGGGAGGGATATATGTTAGAGAAATTCTTTAATGCTTTATTTGGAAAAGATGTAACACCTAAATTAACAAAAGCTAAGAAAAAACCAGTGGCTAAGAAAAAACCAGTGGCTAAGAAAAAACCAGTGGCTAAGAAAAAACCAGTGGCTAAGAAAAAACCAGTGGCTAAGAAAAAACCAGCGGCTAAGAAAAAACCAG
>JAQWQF010000003.1 GCA_029244935.1 Methylophilaceae bacterium
GTTAATGGGGTGGTTGTTATATCTAGACTAGAAACTTCTGGAATAAGAAATGGGAGTTTCGATAAAATGTGACCTAACCTAAATTCTTTTTCTCTTCGTGGGGTTTGTTTTTCTCTTGGTGAAGAATTTCTAAACTGGTCAGCAACAATAGTAACTCCCATGGATTCTGCTCTCATGCTCTGTCTAACTGCATTACATAGGACTAGGTAACCTGCAAAATCATTCGTTACTGGCGCATACTTAAGGTCATAATAAATATTAAGTTTCATTCGTCAGACTTAACCAATAAAGTAAATTCAATACTTGTACGGGTATTTTTTTCAGTAGAAAATCCACCGTGTAAAAGGTCATCATTAAATATTATAAAAGTTCCACATTCGCCAATCAAATTATTAATCTTTAGTTTATATTTCTTCTCATCTAAATTTCCTTTCATTAATCCATCTCTTTCTTCATAAGAAACATCATATTTTTCTTTATGTGAACCTTTCACATACCTAAAACCTGTATTTTTGTCATTATGCAAAGAGAACCAGACCTTTACTCTTTTAATTTTAAAGTCTGTTGTTGGTGCTGAGAATTTATTTAAGGGATGGTAAAACCATGAATCACAATGAAGTGGAGCTCCATCTAAATAAGGTTTTGGCCTACAAATTCTGAAATCTATACCAGGGTATCCTAAATTAATTGCATCAAGAATTCTAGACCAATCTAGTTGTTCAGATAATGCACTAAAGAAACTAGTTGATGTTAATTTTGTTACTAATTCCTTGCAGATGTGTCTGTTATTTAACGTCCATATTTCATTATGAGCGCCACTTTTAGCTATTTGAGTTTCATGGTATTTGTCTATCGCCAAATCTGGATTGGCACTAGCTTTATCATATTTTGATAGGACTTTTATATATTGGGATTTAATCACTTCTTGAAAAACTTCGAGATCTTTTTTCGTAAGGCACCCGATACCAATACCTGATTCGCCACTGGCATCAGATAACAATTTTTCAAACTGATAATCAGCGTATGTCTCGGTCATAATTATTTATTTATAAGTTGAGAGCTTTTAAAATTATATCGGCATTATCATCATCCCAAATTAGATGTTGATTGGGGCCTGCCCATTTTAAATCTTCCCCATAATCAATCAAAAAAGATTTTTTATGACATTCTACTGTGGCTTCAACTGTCGCCGCAATCCACTTAAATAGAATATATGGACAGTCTGAATGAATCATCGGGGCGTTAGCCCCATGATTAACAACTAAATTATTAATAGCTTTTTCCGATAGAGCTAGCCTTATATCATGATCAAATGCTGCAGGTTCAAATACTTCCCAATCATATTTAGTGAACAGCTTATTCGTCAGGCAATCTTCAAAATCAGGGATAACAATTGGTCTAAATCTTAATCTTTTTAATTCTTGGTAAACCTTATACCATTCGTCTAAATTAGAATTTCTTACGCTCAAATTATAGGATGTTCTAAGTTGAATCGTTATTACATCATCACCAAATAAATTATCTACAAAAAATTTAGCCTGCTCAGAAGCCCTATAAGGCCTTAAATTAATATCTTCTTGCCCATAAAATTCATGAAGGAAGCCATCTGAATAGGGGATTTGATTTAAGTCATCTTCACGCCCAGGATAGCGAAAAGGAAATGTTGGACGTTTAATTTCTGTTAATGGGGTGGTTGTTATATCTAGACTTTCAACTTCTGGAATAAGAAAAGGCAGCTTCGATAAAATGTGAGCTACTTTAAATTTCATTTCACTTTCTGGACGGTTTTCTTCCCTTGCTGTCCTTTTTCTATATTGGTCAGCAACGATAGTAATCCCCATAGATTCTACCCCCATCTTTTGCCTAACTGCATTGGCGAGCACTAAATAGGACGCAAAATTAAAACTCGCTGGCGCATAGTTCATGTCATAGTAAACATTAAGTTTCATATTTATAAATTTAGCGCCTTTAAAATTGTATCGGCATTATCATCTTCCCAAATTATATGCTGATTGGGGGCTGCCCATTTAAAATTATCCCCATAATCCATTAAAAAGTTGTGTTTATGGTGCTCTACTGAAGTCGAACTTACTGTATCTGTTACCCACTTAAATAATATGTAAGGGCAGTCTGAATGACAAAGTGGATAGGCAACCCCACTATTAATAGCAAGATTATTAATGGCTTTTTCTTGCAGGGCTAACCTTAAATCAAAATCAAATGATCCCGGTGTAAATACTTCCCAGTCATACTTGGTGTAAAGCTTTTCCCGCATGCAATCATCAAAATCAGGAATGACTACGGGTCTAAATTTGGATTGTTTTAATTCTTGGTAAACTTTATACCATTCGTCTAAATTAGAGTTTCTATCGGCTTTAAAATGCGAGGTTCTAAGTGAGATTGTTATCACATCATCGCCAAATAAATTATTTATAAAAAATTTAGCCTGCTCAGTAGCTCTAAACGGCCTTAAATTAATACCTTCTTGTCCATAAAATGGATGAAGATATGTATTGAGATAAGGTATTTGTTTTTGATCATCTGGACGACCAGGATATCCTCCAGGAAATGCTGGCAATTTAATTTCTGTTAATGGGGTGGTTGTTATATCTAGACTAGAAACTTCTGGAATAAGAAATGGGAGTTTCGATAAAATGTGACCTAACCTAAATTCTTTTTCTCTTCGTGGGGTTTGTTTTTCTCTTGTAGACCACTCTCTAAACTGGTCAGCAACAATAGTAACTCCCATGGATTCTGCTCTCATGCTCTGTCTAACTGCATTACATAGGACTAGGTAACCTGCAAAATCATTCGTTACTGGCGCATACTTAAGGTCGTAGTAAACATTTAAACGCATTCAAACATCCTGTTATAGTGGAATTTATCATCATCATCGTTGCCGCTAAGAGCTTGAAAATAATAATATAATGTCAATATAACATTGTACTAGACATGGCGCTGGAAAACAGAATGAACTTTAATTTTGTAAAGTGTAAATATACTTAACGCTTTTTACTGTTTTTTAACTCGATGTTTCTAAATTCTAGAACAGTCATTACTGCACCGACTATTGCAAGAACAAAGCAGAAAAAACCTACGAAGAATAATAATGAACTATCCATGATTAGTCCTTTCTTGCTATTAATTTGAAATAAATAGCAAAAGTTAAAATTGATGGAATCCATGTTGCTGTAAATAACGCTTCAGTCTGGTTGCCGACGCTAAACCAAAGATAAGAAGTTGTAAAAAATGCAACTGCCACTGAAATTAAAATACATATGTCTGCTGTTTTAATCATAATTAAACCTTTATTTAAAAATTAATTTTCATTCCAAAAAGCCCATGAAGCTATCAAAAGGAGAATCACTGCTAATGAAGCATGAGCTCTTATACTTGTTTCTTGAGGTAGCTCTATTAAAAATGGGACTATATCAATTATGCCGAGTAGAAGCCAAATTACTGCTAATATTGCTAGGAAAATTGCAACCTGCCCAATTTTTCTTTTCATATAATCCTTTTTTTATTAGATAAATAACTTATTGAATATAATGCTTACTAATATTAAGTACGCTAATTAAATCAGTTTAAGATTATGCTTGAGACATATTTGATGTCAAGCCAAACATTATTTTTTGCTAAATTATTTTAATTTAGAAGAGACTTTTAATTAATAGTTCATTCCTAAATTGCAATGAACTAAATATTAGGTAAAATGTCTATACACGATATATTTAGATTTAAGAATAATGTATATTATTCATTAGTGTACTAAGTAGATATTTTTAGCAATTATCTATATTTTTTAACTAGTAATTTTTTTAAACAGGGGAGTTTTATATGTTAGATCCAAATGATTTCGTCGGGGTAAGCTTCTGGCTTTTATCGGCGGCTATGGTAGCGGCAACGTTTTTTTTCTGGGTAGAAAGAGACAGAGCCGAAGGTAAATGGAAAACATCACTTACAGTTGCTGCAATGGTTACAGGTATAGCAGCAATTCATTATTTTTATATGAGAGGTGTGTGGATCAGTACAGGTGATTCACCTACAGTATTTAGATACGTCGATTGGTTGTTAACAGTTCCACTTCAGATTGTCGAATTCTACTTAATATTAGCAGCAATTGCGGTGGTTGCAGTGTCTGTATTTTGGCGGTTACTTATCGCTTCAGTAGTTATGTTAGTAGCTGGTTATCTTGGTGAAGTTGGCACAGTAGGTGTTTGGTCTGGTTTCACAGTAGGGATGATCGCTTGGTTATACATTATCTATGAAGTATTTGCAGGTGAAGCTAGCCAAATTAGTGAAAGCAAGGGAACAGTCGCAAGTAAAAAAGCTTTTAATGCTTTAAGAATTATTGTTACTGTTGGTTGGGCTATTTATCCAATAGGCTACTACATGGGTTATGCTGGAAATACAGACGCAGGTACTTTAAACCTTGTCTATAACCTAGCTGACTTTGTTAATAAGATAGCATTTGGAGTAGTTATATGGGCTGCAGCAACATCGGGTTCCAAAGCTAGATAAAGTTTTTGGTACTTGAATATTAGCTATAAAAAACGCGTCAGAAATGGCGCGTTTTTTTTTAAAAGTACAATCCAGGAGATAAGATGGAGGCAGTAAATTTCAACTTAGTTTATAACTCATTGTCTTTTGCTATAGCAACATTTGGTGCGAGTACTGTTTTTTTCTTTGCTCAACGCTCTCAAGTTGCTCCAGCATATAAAACAGCTATGACTTTGTCAGGCTTAGTATGCTTAATTGCTTTTTATCATTACATAAGAATGTTTGAAAGCTTTAATGATGCTTTTACATTAATATATGGAGAAGTTGAAGTAACAGGCTCACAATTTAATATTGCTTATCGATATGTTGGATGGTTACTAACCGTACCTTTGCTATTACTTGAATTAGTTCTTGTAATGCGATTAAGTAAAGAGGAAACATTTTCTAGGGGTACAAAACTTACTGTTGCAGCCATACTAATGGTTATTTTAGGGTACCCTGGTGAAGGGATGGTTGATGTTGGTCAATTGAATGATCGCTGGATGTATTGGTTGCTAGCAATGATTCCATTTTTATATATTCTTTATAGTTTGGTTGTAGGACTCGCAAATTCAATTACTAAGCAACCAAAAAATGTTCAAGGATTGGTAAGTAATGCAAGGTGGTTACTTATTATTTCATGGACTTTCTATCCAATAATATATTTAGTTCCAATGATTTACCCGGAGGCATCTTATATAAACATCCAGGTTGGTTATACAATTGCCGATGTAGTCTCAATTGGTATGTTTGGTGTGATGATTTATATGATTGCTCAACGTAAATCAGATGCAGGGGCGTAATCAAATTGAAATTATTGGTTAAAAAAGACAGCTATATAAAAGGTTTTATAGTTGAATAAGATTATGAAAAATAATTCTTGGGGCGAATCATTTACACCACCCGAAGCAGATAAATTTTTAGATACTGTTAAAAATGAATTTGCTAAAAGCTTTGAGGTAGAAGATAAATTTTTATCTGCTTGGTTAAATCATCATGGAGAATCTCAAGGTAAATGGCTACGAGCGAGACTTGCATTAGCAACAGGTGGTTTATTAGGTCTATCCAGTCAAACATCTATAAATTGGGCAGTAGTATGCGAATTAATTCATAGTGCGTCACTACTCCACGATGATGTATGTGATCAAGATTCTCTTAGAAGAGGGCAAAGTAGTGTCTGGAAAGCATACGGTATATCTGCAGCGATTTGCACAGGTGATTATTTGATTGCAGAGTCATTTAGAAAGATTACTGAAATTGAGGAGGGCTGGCATCAAACAATTTTGCTGAAATTGTTATCTTGTTCAGTTAAGGAAATCATTTTTGGACAATCTAAAGATGTTAGTTTTGATGTGCTTGATATGTCATGGGATGAGTACATGAAAATGGTAATTAATAAAACATCGCCATTTATAGCATTACCAATGATGGGAATGTTCAAATGTAGGGAATGTTCAATTGATGAATGTGATGGGCTTCAAAAAGCATCAAATTACTTAGGTTTGTCTTATCAGTATTTAAATGATGTTGAAAATTTAGTAGGGATTAACCAAGATATTTTTTCAGATATTTATAAAAGCCATCCAAATGCGATGCTTATTAAGATCTTAGAAAAGTTAGATCTACAGAATAAGTTAAAAATAAAAAAAGAGCCAAAACTACTAATTAATTATATTGATAAAAAATCTATCTTAGTGCAAAAAAGTAATATAAATAATTTACTTGAAAATGCGAGAAATCAATTTCATAGAGTTCCTAATGTTGTTCAGCCTGTTTTGATATCTATTGAAGATGAAATTAATGAGAGATTAGAGAGTCTTATGGAAGGCAGATAATGAAGAGTGTAGCAATTATTGGTGGGGGGTTAGGGGGAATAGCATCAGCAATTCGCTTTAAATCTAGGGGTTACGAGGTCTCCTTGTATGAAAGATTAGATGAGCTTGGTGGACGTGCTCAAAAATTTAGTAAAGATGGTTATATTCACGACGCAGGACCAACAGTAATAACAGCACCATACTTATTCAAAGAATTATTTACTCTTCTAAATGAAAATATCGATAATTATGTAACATTCAAACCATTAGATCCTTGGTATAGGTTTTATTTTAATGATGGAACAGGTTTTGATTATGGGCCTAATAGAAAAGGAATGCTTGAACAAATTGATCAAATATCACCAAAGGATGTTGACGGATATTTAAGAATGCTAAAACGAGCTGAGGAAATATTTGAGTTGGGTTACGAGAAACTTGCTAGTGAGCCATTTACTAGAATTTTAAAAATGGTACGTTACGGACCAGACATTATTCGATTAGGAGGATACAAGTCAGTCTATAGTTTTGTTTCTAAATACTTAGAGCACCCAAATTTAAGGCAAGCTTTTTCAATTCAGCCATTATTAGTCGGTGGCAATCCTTTTACGACATCTTCAATTTATGCATTGATTCATGCATTAGAACAAAAGTGGGGAATATCATTTGTTATGGGAGGAACTAATCATCTTGTAAAAGAGCTAAAAAATCTTATGCAGAGGAACGGTATAAATATTCATTATCAGTATGACGTTGATGAATTTATTACCAATAAAAATTCAGTACAAAGTATTAAGTTTTTAAATGGGAAAGAAATAAGATCCGATATTGTAGTAAGTAATGCCGATCCAATTCAGGTTAATAGTGAATTTCTCAGAAATAGTAAAATATCATGGCACAACCAGATACTAAAAAAATATGCCAAACATTCAATGGGCTTATTTGTATTATTTTTTGGTTCAAAAAAACAATATAAAAATGTTGCTCATCATACTATCTGGATGGGACCTAGATATAAGGAATTATTAGATGATATTTTTGATAAGCATCATTTGGCTGAAGATTTCTCAATATATCTTCATCGCCCTACAGCTACTGATTCCTCATTCGCACCAGAAGGTCATGATTCATATTATGCACTAGTACCAGTTCCAAATTTAAAGGGAAATTACAACTGGCATGAAATTAAAGAGAGCTTTTCTGAGAAGATATTAGCTTCATTAGATAAAACTATAATGCCAGGTATATTAACTAATGCACTTTCTAAATTCAGTATGACACCAGTAGACTTTAAGAATAATTATCGAACGCCCTATGGAAGTGGCTTTTCTATAGCACCAATCCTGACGCAATCAGCATGGTTTAGGACACACAATCAGGATGACAAATATAAAAATTTATTTTATGTTGGTGCAGGGACTCATCCAGGAGCAGGTATACCTGGTGTATTAAATTCAGCAAAAGTAGTCGACAACATAATTCATTTATGAAAAATCAAGCCCAAATTATCAAAAAATACGGTAAGACCTTTTACTGGGCATCCTTTTTTCTTGAAAAAAAGTTTAAGTTAAGATTGTTTTCTATTTATGCTTTCTGTAGAGAAATTGATGACATGGTCGATAATAAAAAAGAAAAAGATAATTACATAAAAAAAAATTTTCAAAAAAAAATAGAAGGGTTTAAGGGTTCAAAAAAAAGCATAAATTCATCCAAAGAGATAATAGGTCAATTTATTTTAGGACAAAAAGGCGATTTATCTCATAAACAACCAAAGTCACTTAATGAGCTCACTATCTATTGCTACCGAGTTGCTGGGATTGTTGGATTGATGGTTTGTGATGCACTTAATGTAAAAGATATTAAAATAAGGCACTATGCGATTGATTTAGGTATTGCGATGCAATTAACAAACATATGTAGGGATATAAAAGAAGATTCACATATGGGTCGAGTATATTTGCCGCAAAACCTAGTTGGAAAATTAAAAGCAGGCGAGGTAGAGTTTCCTAATGAAAATGACTATAAAAAAATTAAGGTGTGTCAAAATAAGTTGTTAAAAATAGCTGATGATTATTATGCTAGTGCAGAACATGCAATTCCATTTTTACCAGGAAGAACATCACTAGCAATAAAAATAGCAGCTAAACTCTACCAAGCCATTGGAAAAAAAATTATCAATAATGATATTTCGTATTTAAAAGGTAGAGCATTTATTACTAAATATGAAAAATTAAAAATAACCTTAACTAACATTATCTCAATAAATAAAACCCCTACAAAGATTAACACTCATAATAAGAGATTACATGCTGCTATTATGAATTTACCGGGGGCTCATTAGATTGAATAAAAAATTTGATATTGTTGTTATAGGCGCAGGACTTTCAAGTTTAATGTTTTTATCAAGGTACATTCATAATAATAAAAATCAGTCTATTTTATTGATTGAAAAAAATAAGAAAAGAAATATCAATCAGACTTTTTGTATTTGGCAGGGTCCTGACTTAATTGATATAAAAAAATTATATAATTTAAGAGCAAGGCATGTATGGAATAAAATACGGGTGTCATATGGAGATGAAAATGTTGATAAAGATATTGCTCCATATTCCTATGAATGCTTTGATGGTAATGAAACTCTTACAAATTTATTAAATCAGTGCAAAGGAAAAATTACATTTAGACGAGGGTTGGACGTAAAAAAAATTAAGAATCATAAAGATTCAGTTGAAATTATTACTAGCAAAGGATCTATAAAAACTAAATATGTTATTGATAGTCGAAATAAAATTTCAAAGAAGCAGTATGCATATGCTCCTAATCTCCATCAGGCATTTATTGGTAATGAAATAATAGTTGAAAAAGAAAAATTTAATCCTGACTTGCTCACACTAATGAAATTTTCTAGAAATAAAAAAGATATTGAATTTACTTATATTCTTCCTTTTTCTAAGAAAAAAGCTTTAGTTGAGACAACATTATTTGCAAAGAACCCATCTCTTAATAATATTCAAAAAATACATAATCAGTCACTTATAAAACATAGTAAATTTAGGTCTATTAAAAAAGAAAGCGGAATTCTGCCAATGATTTTAGGTAGAAATTATATCGATAATAATATTATACCTATTGGTTTATCTGCAGGTATGGCAAGGCCATCTACTGGGTATTCAATGATGAGGATTGCTCAATGGATTAATTCTATAGAAAATCATAAAATTGAGAGTGATAATATTAAGCGATTTGAATTTAGGCCAAATAAACTACTAGAATGGTTCGATAGTATTTTTCTTACCGTATGTTATTTTTGGCCTCAAAAAGCACCTATATTATTTATGAGATTGTTTAGCAATGCTGATATTAAATCTATTATTAGATTTATGTCTGATGCCCCTACAATAAGAGATATTATTTTTATAATCTTGAGTATGCCCAAAAAACTTATGATTCATGGCCTTATTAAAAAATATGTTAAATAAAGTAATTATTCATCAGCAGATATTTATTATATTTTCATTATTTATATTAATCATTAATTTTTTTTCAAACATTATCAATAGCTACACTAATTATTTAATCTGGATAGCCCTTTTTTTTGTCAGCACACTTGGTGTTAGTCATGGTGCATTAGATGGTAAATTAATATGGCGAGGAATAAATAAAAATTTCCAAAGAATTATCTTATTCACTTTATATTTAATTTTGGTATTGTTAGGTTGGTCTCTATGGGTTAGTTATCCCTCAATTGGATTATCAGTATTACTTATTATGTCAATTTTTCATTTTGGTAATTCTGATTTAAAATTTCTTAAATTATCTGACATAAATATTAGGTTGTCTTGGGGTTTCGGTATGACTTTCATGCCAATTTTATTTAAACGAGAGGTAGTTGATTCAATTTTTTACAATTTAATCGGAATCAATATACCTGATTTCTTGATGGTTATTATTTATTGTATTTTAATTCTCAGTATCATCAGGATATATTTTAGTCTCATAAATAATGTTATCAATTCCAAAGCGAATGTAGTTTGGTTTAGAGATAAAAATGTATTATTGATTCTTGAACTTACATCTCTAGTTATTCTCTCGTGCTTTACCCATCCGTTTATTTGGTTTGCAATTTACTTTTGTGGGTTACATGGAATTCGTTCTTTAATTGATTCTAATTTCAATTGGAAAATTGATCTAAAATGGCTTTCTTTATTTACTCTTCCAGTATTGGTATTTATTGGATTTACGTATGGAAGATATTGGAATGTAAATTCATATTCCTTAATATTTCCTGTTTTAGGATCTTTGACTATTGCTCATATGTCGTTACCTTCTCTATTGAAATTTATAAAAAGATAGGCCAATTTTTACTCTATTATTTTATTAATTTTTTGTGCCATCATAAGTCCAGCCTCAAAAGCATTTTCAACTCTCCCATGAGTTAACCAGTCTCCACAAGAGGCAAGCCTATTATCATAATCTATGAGTAAATCTGATTTAGTCTGCCTACTTATATTTGCATATCGCCAAGCTTGAAGGTCAATATGCTCTGCAATACTAGTATCTTTACCTATAATTCTTGATGTTTCATTGTTTAGATAAGTAATAATGCTTTGAGGATCGTCAGATAAATGATCTTCAGCCCATGCATTTGTTGAGTTAATTAACATTGAAAATGATTGTTTTCTGTCTGGTTTAGAGTTATTAATGGATATCCAACTTATATCTGCATCTCTTATAAGAGCTGAATCCCATAATAATGAAATAGGCTTCTTAAATCCAAGCATTAAGGAAAAACAACCTACCATTTTTCTAGTAAGCAAATCATTATGATATTTAAAGTATGTTGGGAGAATTTCTGCTGACTGAATTGGGGGAGCAGTTGATATGACCCAATCAAATCTTCCTAAATTATTTGAATTATTATCAAATAACTCCCAATTATTAGTGTTACGAACTATTTTATTTACTTTAGTATTTAATTTTATATTAAGTTCCTTGGATAAATATTGAGCAATTGAATTCATCCCAGGGGCACCAACATAATGTGGATATTCTGCGTTCCAAGTAATAATCCTTAATATCTTATTATCTATGAATTCGGCAAAGCGAGCATCCCAGCGTTTGATTATATTTTTTTTGATTAATGGTTTGATGAAATTCTTAAAATTTGTACCTTTAGCGGTAAAAAATTGAGCACCATGATCAAACTCATATGGTGGAGAGCGACGTAAAGCCATTCTTCCACCTACGCCGCGGCTTTTTTCAAAGATTGATACTGCAGCAATTTTTTTAAGATTTTGTGCAATGGCTATAGATGAAATTCCTGCACCAACAATAGCAATTCTCATTTTTATTTTATTTCTTAAAGAATAACCAGATAATGATGCCTATTACTATAAGTATCATTCCGATTATATTTATATCCATTAACATTTTTTGCACCTAGTTTAATTATTATATGAAAAATAAATAATATTAAAATATTGGCGGAGAGCGAGGGATTCGAACCCTCGATACAGGTTTAACCCGTATGCTTCCTTAGCAGGGAAGTGCTTTCGACCACTCAGCCAGCTCTCCTAGTTATAACGGCGTAACGATACTTCAAATGAACTGAAAAATCAATGAGACTAAGCTTTCTCTAATTCAAATATTTTATGTAGTGCTTTGACTGCCCGATCGAGCATCTTTTCTTCTACAATAATTGAAATTTTAATCTCACTTGTCGATATAGTGCTTATGTTAATACCTTCATCTGAGAGTGTCTTAAACATTTTACTTGCTATACCTGCATGGGACCTCATCCCAACACCAACAAGAGATAGTTTTGCAATTTTCTCATCGCTAATAATCTCTCTTGGGTGAATTATCCCTTTAACCTTTGTATCAATAATTTCTAATGTGGTTTTTAAATCTCTTTTATTTATCGTAAATGTGAAGTCTGTAGTGCCATCCTTACTAACATTCTGAATAATCATATCAACGTCAATATTGGCATCAGCAATAGGACCTAAAATTTGATAAGCAATACCTGGGGTGTCGGGTACCCCAAGAACATTGATTTCAGCTTCATCCCGATTAAAAGCTATTCCAGAGATTATTGGTTCTTCCATTTTTTCATCTTCCTCAAAGGTGATAATTGTTCCTTCTCCATAAGCATCAAAGCTGGATAGGACTCGGAGTTTAACTTTATACTTTCCGGCAAATTCAACAGAACGTGTCTGTAAAACTTTTGAGCCTAAGCTCGCCATCTCAAGCATTTCTTCAAAAGTAATTGATTTTAGTCTTCTAGCCTCTTTTACAACACGAGGGTCTGTAGTATAAATTCCATCTACGTCTGTATAAATTTGACATTCATCTGCATTAATTGCTGCTGCAATAGCTACTGCTGTAGTGTCTGACCCACCTCTACCTAGAGTAGTAATATTTCCAATTTCATCAACACCTTGGAATCCTGCAATTACAACAACATTGCCAGCGTCTAAATCCTGTCTAATAGCCTTCTCATCAATTTTTAGAATCCTTGCTTTAGTGTGAGCTTGGTCTGTTAGAATTTTTATTTGGTAACCTGAATAACTTTTAGCAGGTATACCTATATTTATTAAGGCTAAAGCAGTTAATCCAGCTGTAACCTGTTCTCCTGTAGAGACTATAGCGTCTAATTCTCTTGGATCAGGTGACTCCATCATTTCTTCTGCAAGTCCAATTAACTTATTTGTTTCTCCAGACATGGCAGACACCACCACAATAATTTGGTGCCCTTCTTTTTTAAATTTTTCAACTCTATCTGCCACGGCATTAATACGATCGCCGTTTGCTACAGAGGTACCCCCAAATTTTTGAACAATTAAAGACATAAATTTATTTACTTAGATTTTTTTGAACATTCGCCATCGCAGTGTCGATCATTGATATATTAGTTCCGCCAGCCATTGCCATATTTTTTCTTCCCCCGCCTTTTCCGCTAACTGACTCACCAAGAAATTTTGCAATTTCACCAGCATCGACCTCGCTAGTTAAATCATCAGTAACACCCACAGCAAATGAGGCTTTACCTTCATTAATAGAGGCTAATATTATAACGGCTGTTTTAAGTTTTTTCTTTAAATTATCAATCATTTCTCGAAGTTCATTCGGGCCCTGGTTATCTAATTTTTTTGCCAAATAAGAAAATGATTTTATTTTTATAGCTTGGCCTAGTAATTCATCACCCTCAGAGCTTGCAAGCTTAGATCTCAATTGATAAATTAATTTTTCACTGTCTTTAATTTGAATTAAAAGTTGTTCTGTTTTCGTAATAATTTCATTTGGACTTGCGTTTAATCTTTTTGATAGGCTTTCTATTACAGTATTTTTTTCTTTTAGCATATTTAAAATATTGACACCTGTTGTAGCTTCTATACGACGAACCCCTGAGGATATTCCTGACTCAGATTGAATTTTAAATAAGCAAATATCTCCTGTTTTTTGGACGTGCGTGCCTCCGCATAGCTCTCTGCTGTTCCCAATATCTAGTACACGCACTTTTTCTCCATATTTTTCTCCAAATAGCATCATAGCGCCTTCTTCTTGCGCTTCTTTTATATCCATTAGCCTAGTTTCGGTATTTTGATTCTTCATTATTTCACTATTTACGATGTCTTCAATTTGGTTAATTTCATCAAGTGATAATGATTTTGGGTGTGAAAAATCAAACCGTGTTCTTACTGCTGATACCAGTGATCCTTTTTGTTCCACATGATCACCTAGAATAATTTTTAATGCCTTATGAAGTAGATGAGTTGCTGAATGATTTCTTTTAATATCATCTCTATTTTTAACATTAACATTGGCATGTATTGTTTCATCTATTTTAATAGTTCCACTGATTACTTTGCCCCAGTGACCAAATACCCCTTCTTTTATTTTATAAGTGTCTAAAACTTTAAATGCCCCAGCTTTTGATTCTAGCATTCCAATATCACCGACTTGCCCACCTGATTCAGCATAAAAAGGAGTTTCATCTAGTATTACTAAGCCTTCCTCATTTATCTTAAGTTCAGTCACTATCTCATCATCTTTGAATGTTGCATTCACCTTAGCTTTAGATTCTGTTCTATCATAGCCCACAAAAATAGTTGCTTTCCCACTATAGTCTAAGGAGACTTTATTTTTAAATTTGCCAGCTTCGCGAGCCCGACTTTTTTGAATATTCATAGATGCATTAAATTCATCTTCGTTAACTATAATATTCTTTTCTCTGCAAATATCCCCTGTTAAATCTAAAGGGAATCCAAAAGTATCATGAAGTTTGAAGGCAAATTCTCCTGAAAGAAGCTTTAACTTTTTGTTGGTGATATGCTTAATTTCTTCTTCAAGGCTACTCATACCATTTTCAATTGTTTCAAAGAAGCGTTCTTCCTCCATTTTAATTTCAGATTCTATCTTTTTAGATTGTGAGTCTTTAATTGGATAGGCAACTCCCATTGTTGAATTTAATACAGCTACTAATTTATAAAAGAATGGTTCTCTAACCTTTAACTTATAACCATGTCTAATTGCTCGACGAATTATTCTTCTTAAAACATACCCTCGGCCCTCATTTGAAGGAATAACTCCATCATTAATTAAGTATGTAGTCGCACGAATGTGGTCAGCTAAAACTTTTAATGATGGATGGTTTAGGTCCTTAGTGTTTGTGAGTGATGCTGCATTTTTGATAAGCACTTGAAATGTATCAATTTCATAGTTTGAATGCACACTCTGAAGTATAGCTGTAATTCTTTCTAGTCCCATCCCAGTATCAACTGAGGGTTTCGGTAGTGGGTGCATTACACCATTTTCATCACGATTAAATTGCATAAATACTAAATTCCATATTTCTATGAAACGATCACCATCTTCATCCTTCGAACCCGGGGGTCCTCCTTTAATGCCTTTGCCATGATCATAAAATATTTCACTGCATGGACCACATGGCCCAGTATCTCCCATCATCCAGAAATTATCAGAGGCATATTTAGTTCCTTTGTTGTCGCCAATACGAATAATTTTTTCATCTAACAACCCAATTTTATTTGACCAAATTTTGTAGGCTTCTTCATCATCAGCGTATATAGTTACCAGTAATTTTTCTTCAGGAATTTGATATATGTTAGTTAGCAGATCCCATGCATAAGTTATAGCTTCTTCTTTGAAGTAATCCCCAAAACTAAAATTTCCTAGCATCTCAAAGAAGGTATGGTGCCGGGCGGTATAACCAACATTTTCTAGGTCGTTATGTTTTCCTCCGGCTCGCACGCATTTTTGACTTGATGCAGCTTTAACATAATTTCTTTGCTCTAACCCAAGGAAAGTATCTTTAAATTGATTCATACCTGCATTTGTAAAAAGAAGAGTTGGGTCTTCATGAGGAACTAAGCTACTAGATTCAACAATATGATGCTTTTGCTCTCTAAAGTAGCTTAAAAAAGTTGACCTTATTTGATGACTAGTTAATTTTTTCATATATATTCAAATGACTTACCAGATAGAATTTTCTGGATAATAAATGGATCAATTCCTCTTCCCTGAAGAAACCTTATCTGTTTAACTTTTTCTTGATTATCAATAGGAAGGCCTTTGAATTTTTTTTCCCATATTTTTTGTGCCAGTGAAAACTCTTCTGATCTTATAGAATCGATTGCATGACTGATAATCAGATCATTTACCCCTTTTGTCCTTAATTCATGGGCAATCTTCTTAATACCAAATTTATTCTTCCTTGAGAAAATAAATTGTTCAGTAAAACGTTTGTCAGATAACCATGAGTCTTTTTCAAGCTCGCTAAGCATATCTTCAATATCGTCTTTTTCTATATCAAGAGATTCTGCATAAACTGAAATCTTTTTTCTAAGCTCAGCCCTAGAATATTCTCGTTTCCCCAAATAATAAAGTGCTCTTTTTTTTAAGGAAATTAGTGGATGTTGATTAGGTTTCGTCAGTTTCTATTTTCCCCTCATCTGTTTCTTCGGTAACTTCTTCAGCTTCAGTTAATATTGAATTATTACGAATCGCATCTTCTATTTCTTTAGATATGTCTGGATTCTCTTTTAGGTACTCACGCACATTATCCTTACCTTGCCCAATTTTTTCGCCTTTGTAGGCGTACCAGGAACCAGATTTTTCTATTAGATCTAGATTAACACCTTGATCAATAATTTCACCCTCTAAAGAAATCCCTTCTCCATAAAGCACATCAAAAACAGCTTGTCTAAAGGGTGGTGCAACTTTATTTTTTACTACTTTAACTCTTGTTTCTGCACCAATGATTTCATCTCCTTTCTTGATAGCACCAATACGACGAATGTCTAACCTCACAGAGGCGTAGAATTTAAGAGCATTACCACCTGTTGTAGTTTCTGGATTACCAAACATTACGCCGATCTTCATTCTTATTTGATTGATAAATATAAGCATAGTGTTTGTTTTTTGAATAGTACCTGTTAGCTTTCGAAGTGCTTGTGACATTAGTCTTGCTTGCAGGCCCATATGGGAATCACCCATATCGCCTTCGATTTCAGCTCTAGGCGTTAGGGCAGCAACAGAATCGATAACAATAATATCAACTGAACCACTTCTAACAAGCATCTCTGTGATTTCTAGGGCTTGCTCTCCAGTATCTGGCTGAGATACTAATAAATCTTCAATATTAACTCCTAATTTAGCAGCATATTGAGTATCAAGTGCATGCTCTGCATCTATAAATGCTGCTGTTCCACCTGTTTTTTGAAGCTCTGCGATGACTGACAATGTTAAGGATGTTTTACCTGACGATTCTGGCCCATATACCTCAACTACTCGACCACGAGGTAATCCACCGATTCCTAGGGCAATATCAAGCCCTAATGATCCAGTTGATATAGACTGGATGCCCTGAACGACTTGGGTGCCATCCATTCTCATAACTGAGCCTTTTCCAAACTGCTTATCGATTTGAGCTAATGCTGAATCTAATGCTTTTTTCTTATTTTCATCCATTTCTTATGTGCCTTTTATTATGTGCTATTTAACGTCTAATTATTTCATATTTGAGGGTTCAAAGTAAGCTTCAATAGTGTATTTAATATAAATAGAACCGCCTTAGTTCTAATCATACTTCTATCCCCAGGAAAATTCGCATGGTAATTGAATATAATGCCTTTTTTATTGCTTATGGCAAAAAAAACGGTGCCAACTGGTTTTAATTCTGATCCACCATCTGGTCCTGCTATCCCTGTAATGCTGATGCTTAAATTACCCGCTCCATTTGATATTGCACCAATTGCCATCTCATCTGCGGTTTCTTGGCTTACAGCACCATAATTGTCTAATGTTAACGATTTAACGTCTAAACAATCTATTTTCGCTTTATTACTATATGTAATAAATCCTCGCTCAAACCAAAGTGAGCTTCCTGGAATATCAGTAATTGATTGAGCTAATAATCCCCCAGTACATGATTCAGCGGTAATTAATAAATAATCATTTGCTAAACACTGTTTACCAAGCGCTTCTGAGAGAGAATAAATTTCCTTAGAGTACATAGGCTGTTATTTGATAAATAATTAATGCCATTAATGCTGCAGCAATATCATCAATCATAATTCCAAAACCACCAGAAAATTTTTCTTCTACCCATGAGATGGGATATGGTTTCCAGATATCAAAGATTCTAAATAATATAAATACATAAATTAGCTGGTATAAATTTAGTGGACTAATTAAAACTAACAACAATAGAAAAGCAGCTATCTCATCAATTACAATGCAGGATGGATCTTTTTGTTTTAATGATTTACTGGTTACAGTTGATGACCAAATACCAAGAGAGAAAATTAGTACAACAAATAAGATTTGAAAAGAAATATTTATAGGATTAATGATCAAAAAAATTGGGATGGCAACCAAAGTCCCAAGGGTGCCAGGTGCTTTTTTATGTAACCCAGAACCAAATCCTAGAGCTAGCATATGATGGATATTCTTTAGAAGAAAATTTTTATTCAGCAAAGTGGTTGTATCCTTTTTCTTTATAATTTAAAAGTTCTCCATCTGACTTTATAATATCTATATTTTTTCTTTTAGTCATTGAACCTATATGACTTATTTTAATTTTATTAACAACTGAAAATTCAATTATTTTTTTGTAGCTACTTTTTGGGGCAGTAAGTAATAGCTGGTAATCATCTCCTCCGCTTAATACTAAGGGATACGACTTATTTTCCCTTATCCATAGAGGCATGGGGAGACTCTCTAAATAAATATTTGCACCTAGTGCTGACTTATTTAGAATATGATTTAAATCAGGAACTAGTCCATCCGATAGATCAATTGCACTATTGCATAGTGTTGCTAGTTTATTCATATCAACCTTAATTGGCTGAGGCTTTTCTAACGCTTTTATTGCATTTCTTATGAGAGTCTTAGGAGCATTAAAATTATTTTTTTTAAACTTTAAACCTAAAGCAGGAAGTCCTAACTTGCCTGTTACCCAAATATCATCATTTGGTTTTGCATTACTTCTAAGTAGTACATTCTTTTTTAATACTTCTCCAATAATGCAAATACTAATAGATAAACTGCCCTTTGAAGTATCCCCACCTATTAATTCAACTCCATAATTTTTAGCGCACTTAAAAAAGCCTTTAGAAAATTTTTTAATCCATGACTGATTAGCTGATGGAATAGATATAGACAAGAGTGCGTATTTTGGATTGCCTCCCATAGCTAAAATATCAGAAACGTTAACTGCTAAGGATTTCCATCCTAAATTTTCTGAATCTGTATCTGATAGAAAGTGGGTATTAATATTAAGTGTATCTTGAGATATTACCCAGAATTCTTTTTTATTTTTCTCAAATAATGCAGCATCATCCCCAATACCTAAAAAAATTGAAGAGGGTATTTTTTTAAAATTTTTTTCGATAATTTGAAATTCTTTTAACATAACTAACTTATTTCTTTTTTGGTCTGAATGATTTCACTATAGACTCATTTGTTTCTATAAATGGAGCTCCTATTAAATCTAAACAATACGGGATTGCTGAAAAAATTCCTGGAACAATTATATTGTTATGTTCATCCTTTAGACCTTCTAGCGTTTGCTGAATTGACTTTGGTTGTCCTGGGAGATTTACGATCAATGTTTTTTTCCTAATTACTGCAGTTTGTCTTGAAAGTATTGCAGTAGGAACAAAATTTAAGCTGATTTGACGCATTTGCTCTCCAAAACCAGGCATTACTTTATCACTGATGCTTAATGTTGCTTCGGGTGTAATATCTCTAGGAGATGGACCAGTGCCACCTGTTGTAAAAATAAGATCACATTTTTTTACATCCGAAAAAAGAACCAATGCCTTTTTTACAAGTTCAATCTCATCATTAATTAGAATACTTTCTATAGTAAATCTATCAATTAGCGCTTTCTCTAACCAATCAGTCAGTGAGGGAATTCCTTGATCTTTATAGATCCCTGCTGAAGCCCGATCACTTATTGAAATTAAACCAATTTTAATGAATCTTTTATCCAATTTTAAGTCTCTTGTATAATTATATAAATAATCTTATCACCTTCATCAAGGATCATTATGCTTAAATCAATTGCCTCATACTTTTTTCTTGCCCTTTTTTTTATTTCGTCATCTGCAACAGCAGAAAATATTTTTGAAAAAAATTATCAATCTCAGAGTCCAAAAGGCTTTAAATCTTTCTCCGAAAATCCTCAACCTAAAGTTATGAGGGGGTGGGAAAAGGAATCAGACAACATAAAAATGTTAGAGAATGGATTTGATTTGATGGGAACTTCGGGTTTTGTAGGGAAGAATGTACCTCCAAGTTTAGCACTTGAACATGCTGAAAGGATTAAAGCAGATATGGTTTTAATATACGATAGGCAAATTAATGAAAATACGCGTGCTTCAAAAATTCAAAAAGCCAGAGCAAAGGCAAGAGAAGCTAACCGTATTAAAAAACAAGGAGAGATAACTGAAATCATTATTACTGAAGAAGATCTGGCTGATTCAAATGCTAAATATGATTTTTATCTAACATACTGGGTCAAATTACCTAAGCCTACATTTGGTACACATTTTATTAAATTGATCACCGATAATGATGATGATAAAGGCGTTCAAGTGATTGCAGTTATTAAGGAATCTGCCGCCGCTGTTGCTGGAATCAAGAGAGGCGATAACATCACTTCTATCAATGGGGCCGAAGTGAATTCTCCGGATGACCTAATTAAAATTATCCAAAAAAATAAAGGAAAATCAATTAATGTTGCCTTTGAAAGAGGCGGAGAATCAATTAAAGTTTCTGTCTCATTGTAATTTATTAACAATGGCTTTGATAACTTGAAAAAGTTGTCTGTACGATTTTGGCGGTTTGTTTAAGGCTTTTTCTTTGATACTGTTTTGGATGAGCTGCCTAACAGTTTGATTTTCAGAAGACGAGTACATAGATATAAACTCAGTGATTGCTTCTTTATCGCTTATTAGTTTATCGCGCCATTTTTCAATGTAATGATCTAACTGTATTCCTTTTTGGGAGTTAGTTCTTAATTGTTCCATAACAATATATGCTTCTGTTAAGTCTATTGCTCTCAAGAGTTTACCTAAGTATTGGACCTGCCTTTTTTTTGCAGAATTTGATTTTATGGCCTTAAGATCATTTATAGCTTGTTGAATATTTTGAGGAAAGTTAAATCTTTTTATTTCATCAGCACCCATCTCTGAGATATATCGACCAAGTGCTTGAATCTTCTTAGAGTCTTTTTTTAATTCAGTTTTACTAATTATATTGGGCTCTAGCGAATCCATCTTTATGGTTAAATACCTTTTTCCATCTAAGTTTCTGTATCATATCATTTTTAGTTAGTTTTTTTATGCAAACTCAGATCTTAAAATTTACACATGCGAAGCTCTCGGACCTTGTAGATAAGGCTCTAAAAGCTGCTAAAAGTAATGGTGCTACTAGTGCAGAAGCTGAAATTAGCATCTCAACGGGTAAGAACGTTTCTGTGCGACTTGGTAATCTCGAGACGCTAGAACATAACAATGATAAAAGCTTAACATTGACTGTGTATGTTGGTCAGCGCCGAGGTGTTGCATCAACATCTGATTTTAGTAGTAATGCCATAGACGACTGTGTAAAAGCTGCATGCCAAATTGCAAAATATACATCAGAAGATTATGCTTTTGGGCTTCCAGAACAATCACAATTTGCAACTAATGTTAAAGATTTAGATTTATTTCATAAGTGGGAAGAAGATGAATCAATAATGATTGAGCAAGCATTATGCTGTGAAGATTCTGCCCTTTCTTATGACGAAAAAATAGAGAATTCTGAAGGAGCACAGATGAGCTGCAGTGAATCTATGTTTGTTTATGCAAATTCATCTGGTTTTACAGGTGGCTTTCCTTCATCAAGGTTTTCTTTGGGGTGCTCTGTTGTTGCAAAAGATAACAAGGGAATGCAAAGAGATAGTGTTTATAGCTCAGTTAGATGTTTAGGTGACCTTAAGGACTCAACGTTAATTGGTCATGAGGTTGCTCGGCGTGTTCTAAAAAGACTTAACCCTAAGCCTATTAAAACAGGTAAATATGCAGTTATTTTTGAAGCTCCAATTGCAACTTCATTTATTTCTAGTTTAGTATCAGCGATATCTGGAGGAAATTTGTATCGTGAAACATCATTTCTATTAGGGTCTATTGGTTCAAAAATAGCCTCTGACGCACTTACAATTCTAGAGAATCCATTTTTACCTAGAGGTAACGCAAGTACTTATTTTGATGATGAAGGAGTAAAAGTTGAACCTAGGATTCTAGTTGAGAAGGGCGTACTAAATGGTTATTTTTTATCAACTTATTCTGCTAGAAGGTTAAATATGCATAGCACTGGAAATGCTGGAGGTGCACATAACCTAATGGTTCAGTCTTCTGGTAGTGGTTTAGAGCAACTTATTAAAAATATGGGAACAGGATTGATTGTCACAGAGCTTCTTGGTCATGGAGTTAATATGGTAACGGGAGACTATTCTCGTGGGGCAGCAGGCCTTTGGGTAGAAGCAGGTGAAATAAAACATGCAGTTGAAGAAATAACAATTGCAGGAAATCTAAAGGCGATGCTTAGAGATGTTGTAGCTATTGGAGATGATACATATAAAAATAGCTCTAGATATACAGGATCTATTTTAGTGTCTGAGATGATGATTGCATCAAATAACTAACTAAAAATTACTTTGCTAATACAACCTTATCATTAGAGCCTTCATCTATGTATGGCTCAAAGCTCGATTCAGCTGTATCTTCGTAATTAATTTCGCTAGTAGATTTATCGTTGACTAGTGCTTCTCTATATTGCATATATGCATCTCTTTGAAAAGCATAAGGATCTAATGAGGCACTACCTAAAATATCTGACGCATTAAGAAGTTCAGCGCGTTTATCAACAATCTGAACTATCCTTAATTGGTTCCGAGTTCGGGGAGGGTCAACATAACTAATTGGATCAAATAAAATTGTATCTGTTGCTAGACCTGCCCCATCTCTAAGAGACGATGGCCCAAGAAAAGGAAGAACTAAATATGCTCCATGACCAATACCATAATGACCCAGAGTTTGCCCAAAATCTTCTTTTCTTCGTTCGCCACCATTCATGGTATGAACATCAATAAAGCCGACAATACCTATCGTAGAATTCAATAATACTCGACCTGAATCATGAACTGCATGATTTATTTTTAGTTGGAGTAAATCATTAATTACAGTAATAACATCACGAATATTGTTGTAGAAGTTATTAACACCTTTTACCGCGAAATTAGGCATGACAGCTTTGTAACCTTTTGCAACTGGCTTCATAATTGCCCCATCAACTGAATCATTGAAGCTATAGATAGCACGATTCATACTCTCAAGAGGGTCATTATCTTCTAATGCAGAACCTATGGCTGGAGTCATAAAAGCTAATACTAAAATGTATTTGATAAATTTATTCATATATGTAAATCATTATCCCAGAGTGTTGTATTTAAGTCTATAAGTAATAAAAACTTGGCCTTCTTATGGTATTTTTTGTTGTTTTTATGCAACATTATTTCTTTGATGAATAAATATCTAAAGCCTTTATTCTTTGCTCAGAATGATTAACTATTGGCATTGGATAATCTACCCCTAGATTAATTTTTCGACCTATTAAAGCACCTTTTTTTACCTCCCAAGGCTCGTGAATTTCACTTGCAGATAAAGTACTGATTTCTGGTACATACTTCTTAATAAATTTACCCTCTGAGTCAAATTTTTTGGATTGTAGAGTTGGGTTAAAAATTCGAAACCATGGCTGGGCATCACAACCAGTTGACGCAGCCCATTGCCAACCACCATTATTAGCTGAAAAGTCGAAATCAATTAATTTCTCTGCAAAATAAGCTTCTCCCCACCTCCAGTCTATTAATAAGTCTTTCACCAGAAATGAAGCTGCTATCATTCTTAATCTATTATGCATAAAACCAGTTGTATTTAATTGTCGCATTGCAGCATCAATTATTGGGTAGCCAGTCATTCCCTCTTTCCAGGCCATGAAATATTCAGGGTTATTTTCAAATTTAAGATCGTTATATTTTAATTTGAAAGCTTTACCTTCATTTATGTGCGGGAAATTAAATAAAATTTGAAAATAAAAGTCTCGCCATATTAATTCACTTAGCCAAACAGAGGCGCCTTCCGATGAGGCCTCTAATGCGACTTTTGCTAGTTCCCTTATTGAGACTGTTCCAAACCGATTATGGACTGATAAGTAAGAAATGCCTTTTATGCTTGGGAAATTTCTTTTAATTCCGTAATCATGAATTCTTTTTTTAAAGTCATCAATTAATAATTTCCCTCCATCTTCTCCTATTGGGATTGGTAAACTTTTTAAATTTGATTCTTTAAATCCAATATCTTCAAGTTTCAGCATAGACATTGGATTAAGTTTTGCATAATTTTTGCTTAATGCTTCACAGTCAAATTGATTAATTCCTTCAAAAAATATTTTCTTAAGGTGACTATTTTTGTATGGTGTAAAAACACTATAAGGAGTTCCGGACTGAGTTAAAATTTCATTTTCTTCGAAAAGAACCTGATCTTTATATTGAAAGCATTCTATTTTTAATTTGTTAATTATTTCAGTATCTCTTTTTCTTGCGTATGCTTCGTAATCTTTATTTATGTATAGGGAATCACATTCATAATCCTTTATAAGTTCTGGAATTATTTCCTTAGGATCTCCATATTTAACAATTAGATCTGAATCAAATTTATTAAGTTGTTTTTTTATTTGAAGGAGTGACTCCCAAATAAACTCGACTCTTTGATCTTTTTTATTTTCAAGGGCTTGTAAAATATTTGAATCAAAAATAAATGTGCAATGAACAGAAGTGGACTCATTGAGCGCATGGAACAGGGCGGCATTATCATATAATCTGAGATCCCTTCTTAGCCATAACAAGCTTTTATTAAATTTATTCACGATGATAAGGATGATTGTTTAATATTGAAAAAGATCGATAGAGTTGTTCAGCAAGAAATATCTTTACTAGGTGATGAGGGAGCGTCATTCGAGATAAACTTAAAGTAGATGAAGACTTATTAACTACTGATGAGTCAAGACCATCTGCACCACCAATAACAAATGTAATTGATGAAAAGTTTTCTATCCAGTTTGACATTTTTTCTGAAAATTCTTTGGAAGAGTATAATCTTCCACTCTCTTCTAAAGCAATTAAATAAGTATCCTTAGTATGATTAAGTAATTTCTTACCTTCTTCTTTCTTTTTTTGATAAATAGAATCAAATTTCGTTTCAGACTTTATTTCGATCCATTCTAATGAACATTGGCGCTCTATTCTTGTTGTGTAGGCAACTAATGACTCTGATACCCACTGAGGGGGTTTATTTCCAACTGATAATATTCTAATTTTCACGAGGATTAAAAGCGCTCAGCTTCCAGACCATAATTCTTCTAAATTATAATATGCTCGGGTTGGTGGTGTCATGATATGGACAATAATATCCCCTATATCTACTAATACCCAGCTACCTTCTTCTTCTCCCTCAATACCAATCACCTCAATATCAATTTCTTTCATTTTTTCTGCTACGTTTCTTGCAAGAGCTTTGGTTTGTCTGGAGGAGCTTGCACTTGCAATAATCATGAAGTCTGCGACCGAGGTAAGCTTCCTTACGTCAATGGATATTACATCAAAGGCTTTAATATCCTCTAATGCTAACGTAATTTTCTTTTCTATATTTTTAACTGAGACCAAGTTTAGATTTAGGCTGCTTGTATTGCAATAGAATGCTTACTTATCGTAATTTCATTCTTATTATTAACATAGACAAGAAGTGGCTGATATTTTGGTAATTCTTGCTCATTGTAATTTCCATAAGTAGCAATAATTAACATATCGCCAGGATTTGCTTTATGAGCTGCGGCGCCATTAATGGAAATAATTCCAGAATTCTTTTCTGCAGAGATAGCATAAGTAGTAAAACGCTCACCATTTGTGATGTTATATATATTAATTTGTTCGTATTCGCTGATATTTGCAGCTTCAAGTAGCTTTATATCAATAGCGCATGAGCCCTCATACTCTAGTTCAGAGTTTGTAACCGTTACTCGGTGTAATTTGGATTTAAGCATTACTCTTTGCATATATTTAAATTCTCTTTAAAATCGATCATTATAATCAGTTAGGCTGACCTATGCAAAATTCTATGCTGTCAATTAATCGGACACCTTTGAATATACCTGCACCCAAAATTACAAGCTGACTGTCTTTATATGATGGTTCACTAAGGTCAGAAATTTTTCTGATTTCAATATATTCAATATCCCAACCCAGACTTTCTAAGTGTTTTATATTGTCACCAATTATACTTTTCTTATTATGACCAGATTTTGCTTGATTAACAATATTTTGGAGTGCTTTATAAAGATTTGCGGCATTAATTAAGTTTTCTTTTGTAAATAAATTATTACGTGAACTCATTGCTAAACCATCCTTATTCCTTATTGTCTCACCTCCAATAATCTTTATTTTAGGGTAATTATGTTTGGCAAAGTGTCTAACTAAAAAAAGCTGTTGATAATCTTTTTTACCAAAAATAACTGATTTTGGCATTAGCAAATTAAATAATTTATCAATTATAGTAATAACACCATTGAAGTGGCCTGGCCTAAATTTTCCGCAAAGATCATTTGAAATCGGAGGTAGGTCATATAAATTATTTGTATGCTCAGGATAAATTTCCTTTAAATTTGGCATAAAAAGAATTAAATTTTTATATTGTTCAAGCAGTTTAATGTCTCTATCAGGGGTTCTTGGGTAGCTTTCTAAATCTTTACTTGAGTTAAATTGAGCAGGGTTAACAAAAATAGAAACAACAACAGTTTTAGAGATTGATATAGCTTTATCAACAAGGCTTAAGTGCCCCTCATGAAGATTGCCCATAGTAGGAACAAATGCAATATTTTCTTTATTGAGAAGTAATTCATGAATGTCTCGGATGGTTTCTACTTTATCCATCAGTGATTTTTTTAGTACTCTCGATAAATTTTATAATTGCAGTCATACAAGATATAGGTTTATTAGAAAATTTATCCTTTTTTACTTTAAAAAATTTAGAAGTTACACCAATTAGATCATAGATAATCTCAACATTTCCGGTACATAAATTTGACGAACGAAAGGCAATAGTTGGAATAGTTAATTTTTCTGTTAATAATTTATCTGTTTCACTTCCCATCATTGAAAGCACTATCATTTGAGCTCCATTACCCTCTAACGCTTTTGCTATTTTTAAGGATTTCTCTGAATCTACTTTAGTTGATGGCTTATTCATTGTCTGCGGGATATAACCAATATGTGCACAAATTTTTATCTTATTTTCTGATAAGAACTTGACGATAGCAAACATGGAAGTACCGCCCTCTATTTTTATCATATCTGCGCCTGCATTGATTAAGGCCCTTGCATTTAATAATGCTTCATTTTTAGTTTTTAATGCTGATAGAGGCATATCTGAAATAATAGGCAGGGTACTGGATCCAAGCCTTACTGCACGGGTGTGGTAGATTATTTCATCTATAGTTACTTTCCTTGTATTTTTTTCTCCCTTTATAACAATACCTAATGAATCACCGACCAGAGCTGCATCACATTTACATCTTTCTAATAAGTTCGAAAATGTGGCGTCATAACAGGTAATTATAGAAATTTTTTTCTTTTTTAATAATACATTTATTCTGTTCATATTAATTTTGGATTAAAGTATTCTCTTACGCTTGAGATTTGATTTATTCTTTCAATCAACATTTCTAATGCTGACTTATCCTCTAAAATATCAAGATCTTGATTATTAACAATTAATACATTTGAGCTATGATTATTATGAAAATAATTGCTATAAGATTCTGCAATTCTCTCAAGGTATTCAGTTGTAATTCTTCGCTCAAATTTAATATTTCTTTTTTCAACACGATATCTTAATAGATCAACTGGGGTTTGAAGATAGATAACTAGATCCGGAACAGGAGCCTTTAGCTCTAAATGCTTATAGATTTGATGGTAAAGTTTATATTCGTCGTTATCCAGGTTTAATTTTGCGAAGATGGGGTCTTTTTGCAAAAAGAAATCTGAAATTACACCATTTCTAAAGAAATCCTTTTGTTTTAATTCAGTAATTTGATTAGCCCTCTGAAAAAGAAAGAAAAGTTGAGTAGGGAGCGCATAATGCTTCATATCTTCATAGAATTTGGGTAGAAATGGATTTCTTTCAGCTTTTTCAGAAAACATATGAGCATGAAATTGATTTGCTAGTAGTTTTGCTAAGGTAGATTTACCAGAGCCAATTGGGCCTTCAACAACAATATATGGATATTTGTTAAAAATATTCAAATTGAAACCTTTTTGATATTTTGCATGGTTAACCCTGATATAAGGTCCTTCACTGAACCATATTTAGGAATTTGAATTATAGGTGAAATTTCTAAAAGGGGTACTAACACAAATAATCTCTCATGCATCCTTGGGTGAGGAATAATTAATGATTCACTTATTAATATTAAATCATCAAACAACAAGATATCAAGGTCTAATGTTCTTGGACCATTCTTTTCTTTTCTAATCCTTCCAAATTTAAGTTCAATATCAAGTAACTTAATAAGTAGATCATTATAATTTATTGTTGAAGAAATTTGTACAACTGCATTAATAAAGTTTGGTTGATCTAAAAAACCAACAGGGGAGGTCTCATATAAGCTTGAGGTAGCTATGATATTGATATCATTTATTTCTTCAATTAAATTAATGGCATCCTTAATTTTTTGTTGAGGATCATCTATGTTACTTCCTAGACCAATAAATATATTATGCATTTTTTTTAAAGTGCTGTTCATGTGTTAATTGATTTTTCTTATTCTCATCTGCCTCTACAAAATTTATCCACCAAGATGCTGTATTTTTAAGTGCTTTATCCTTTAAGTTTCTAAGTAATAAAAAGTCATATGCTGCTCTAAATCTAGGATGTTTAGATAGACGGTGTACTCTTTTTGGGTTTAAATTTTCAAATCGTGGTTGAAGTCGCCATATTTCAGACATAGTAATAGCAAATCTTTTTTGAATTGGGAATATTTTTGACTGCTTTAGAAGTGTATTATCAATTGCCTCATTTAGTGCTGTTGAAGGGTGAATATTTTTAGTATTTTTGTTCCATGTTAATTCAACGTCTGGCCATAAAAAAACTGCTAGAAGAAAGCCTGGGTTAATAGATTTATTATTTAATATTCTATAGTCAGTATTAACAAGTCCTTGGTTTATAAATTCATATGATTCTGTACCAAGTATAGCTGGAAAATATTTATGAGCTAATAGAAATTTTTTGAATAGAGCCATACTCTTAACTCCATGACCAGTTAAAAATAATTTCATAATTTCATCAAACAGTCTGGAGTAGGGAACTTTATCTAGGAGTGATAGCGATTGATTAATATGGTCAGTTAATAATTTATTTAAGGGCATGCCTAGCTTAGCTGAAAAACGAATAGCCCTTAGAATTCTTATCGGATCCTCATCAAATCGAATTTTTGGATCCCCAATTAGATTCAGCTGTTTTTTTTGAATGTCCTTGATTCCACCATAGAAATCAATTAATTTATTTCTTACTGGATCATAATACAACGCATTGCAGGTGAAGTCTCTTCTAGCTGCGTCTTCTTTTATAGAGCCAAATTCGTTGTCCTTATATACTCCATTCTTCATTTTAATTTTATTTTGAGGTGGTGATCTAAACGTAGATACTTCTATTGTTTCAAAATGCTTAATTACATGAACAATTTGAAACCTACGTCCAATAATTCTTGATTTTGTAAAAATTGAGCGCACTTCTTCGGGGGTAGCATTTGTTGCAATATCAAAATCTTTTGGTTTCTGACCAATTAAAATATCTCTAATTGCACCTCCTACAATAAAGGCATCAAATTTATTATTTATAAGTGTCTCAATTATTTCGATTGCAAATGGACTGATTAAGTTGTGATCAATTCTTGTAGGACTAAAGTAGGTGCCTATCTTTTTTTTAATAACGTTAAGAAAATTACCGGTCATGAATTGATAGTACTAAATATTTTTTTTCCAGAAAATATCATTAATATTTTTGGACTTGTTGAAGTGTCGACCTAATACGAAAAGAAAATCTGACAATCTATTGATATATTTTAGAGAGACTTCATTTACTTTATCACTTTGATTTAGTTTAAATAAATTCCTTTCTACTCTCCTACATGTGGTTCTGGCTAGATGAGTATAAGCAGATATCTTAGACCCTCCAGGTAGAATAAATTCTTTTAAGGGAGGGAGCTCTTTATTTATTATATCAATATTAGACTCTAGAAATTCAACTTTTGATATTGTTAGTTTTATAAAGTTTGGGATAGAAAGTTCACCCCCTATATCAAATAAATCATGTTGTATCCTTTTAAGCCATTCTGATTCTTTCACTGGGATTTCTTCACTAAGAATTATCCCAATAACAGCATTAAGCTCATCAATACTCCCTAACCCTTCAATTCTTGAGTTAAATTTATCTATTCTGGAGCCATCACCTAATCCAGTTTTACCGTCGTCACCAGTTTTTGTATAAATTTTTGTTAGTCTATTTGCCATATTTTTCCTTAAACTTATTGTACATTAACCTTCTTTATCTAAAGCCTTTATAATGACCTAAAATGAATAAATCTTTTCCTATTGGTATTTTCGATTCTGGCGTTGGAGGCCTTTCTGTTCTTCAAAGAATTAATTCTAAACTACCGAATGAATCTTTGGTTTATGTGGCTGACTCAATAAATGCGCCTTATGGAACCAAAGATGACTCTTTTATAATAGATCGATCAATTTCTATCGTCGACTTTTTAGTTGCAAACCATCAAATAAAATTGTTAGTTATTGCTTGTAATACAGCAACAGCCTCTTCTATAGGTAAATTAAGGGAAATTTATGATTTTCCTATTATAGGGATGGAGCCAGCAATAAAACCTGCTAATGAAGCTTCTAAAAGTAAAAAAGTCGGTATTTTGGCAACAGAAGGAACAATTAATAGCTCAAAATTTTCAGCACTTCTCGACTCTTATTCTGGTGAAACACAGTTTTTTACACAACCTTGTATTGGTCTAGTAGAGCTTATCGAGCGTGGACAGATTGACTCTCATGAAGTAATTTCCTTGCTAAAAAAAAATTTAATACCATTGCTAGAGCATAATGTTGATGTTGTTGTTTTAGGTTGTACTCACTATATTTTTATTAAAAAAATTGTTGAGAATTTTTTTAATAGTGAAATTACTATTATTGAAACGGGTGACGCAGTAGCAATGCAAACCCAAAGAGTATTGAAAGAATTTAATCTTGAGAGCGATAATCTTATTGGTCACCATACGATTTACAGCAACAGCAAAAATTCAAATATGAATTCAATTGTAAGTTCATTATTAGGTGACTATGACTTTCTGTATGACTTTCAATCTAATTGGTGTTAGATAATTTTAGCTGATTAGTATTTTTCGTTATACAGAAATGAAGAGCTAAAAGATATTATTATTAGCTAATCAATGTGACTTAACCAATGACTGTATTTTTTATTGTTTCCCTTAACCGCTTCAAAGTATATCGATTGAATTTCATTTGTAATCTGACCTCGAACTCCACCTCCAATAACTCTTTTATCTAATTGGCGAATAGGGGTTACTTCTGCAGCTGTTCCAGTAAAAAATGCCTCATCTGCTGTATATATCTCATCTCGAGTAATATTTCTTTCGACGATTTCAATCCCTAAATCTTTAGCAATTGTAATTACTGAATCTCTAGTAATTCCTTCAAGAGCACTAGTTAATGATGGAGTTAAAAGCTTTCCATTTTTAATAATAAAAATATTTTCTCCAGACCCTTCAGCAACAAAGCCTTGTGTGTCTAACAATAAGGCCTCATCATAACCGTCCGTAGTTGCTTCTTGATGAGCAAGGATTGAGTTTAGGTAGTTACCATTAGCTTTGGCCTTGCACATAGTGCTATTTATATGGTGCCTAGAAAAAGAAGAAGTTTTAACAGTAATACCTTTTTCTAAAGCTTCTTGACCCATATATGCGCCCCAGCTCCATGCAGCAACAATTAGGTGAGTTGTAAGTGTTGTTGCAGAAATACCCATAGCCTCAGACCCATAAAATGCCATTGGTCTAATATAAGCCGACTTTAAGTTATTTTTTCGTACTGCTATTTTTTGAGCTTTGTTTACAGTTTCTTTGTCATAGGGTATTTTCATCCCAACAATGTGCGCGGAATTGAATAACCTTTTTGTATGATCTTCAAGTCTAAATATGGCGGTGCCAGTTTTTGTCTCATAGGCTCTTACACCCTCAAATACACCTAATCCGTAATGAAGGGTGTGAGTTAAAACATGAGTTTTAGCATCGCGCCATGGAACTAATTTATTATTAAACCAAATAAATCCATCTCTATCGTCCATTGATTGTGGAATTGACATATTTTTCCTTTAAATATAATTCTTAACAATTCGTTTAAGCGTTTATTTTGACACAAGATAACATGATAAAATAAATAATTATTTTTTTGAAACTCATTATGCGTAATTACCTATTATTTTTATCTCTAATTTTTTTTCTATTTTCTTGTTCAAAAGCCCCTGATTTAAAGTTTAATGGCTCAGATATTACTGAGGCTAGATTAAATTCCTCCTTTGAATTGACTTCTCATTTAGGTAAGAGTACTAAGATACAAGACTTTGAGGGGAAGGTGGTGGCAATTTTCTTTGGATTCACATATTGCCCAGATATTTGTCCAACTACGATGCATGAGCTCAAGACTATAAAAGATTCATTAGGGGATGATAGGGATAAGTTACAAGTTATCTTTGTGTCCCTTGATCCAGAGAGAGATACTATAAAACTAATGGAGAAATATGTTCCTTCGTTTGATTCCTCCTTTATCGGGCTAACTGGTTCAGCCGGTAATATAAAAAAAATAGCGAGTCAATATAAGGTTTTTTATCAAAAAGTTGGGGATGGAAAAAATTATACGATTGACCATTCGTCGGCCATCTATTTAATTGATAAAAAAGGAAATATCCGAGTGCGCCACACATATGGATCATCTCAAGCAATGATTATCAGTGACATTCGGTCGCTCATATCAATCTAGATGATAAAGTTGCAAGCCTACCAATTTAAGTTGTTTTTGTGCTTCATTGTAGCTCGGAAAAATTTCACCAACTAAACTCCAAAATTGTTGCGAATGATCCATGAATTTTAGATGAGAAAGTTCGTGGCAAATAACATAATCAATAATGGTAGCAGTTGATTGAATGAGCCTCCAATTTAGCCTTACTTCTTTTTTACTGTTACATGATCCCCATTTAGTTTTTGCATTTGATAGCAAAACCTTATTTGGAAATAGATTATTCTTTTTTGAGTAAAAATTTACTCTTTTCATAAAGTAATCAAGCGCATATTTCTTGAGCCAATCAATGAAATATTTTTTTAATTTATCTTCCTTGCTGATATCGTTAAATGATATAAAGCATGAATTATTTTTTAGGTATATTTTATTTTCTCCCTCAGAAATCTTGAATATAACTTTTTCTCCAAGCAGATTAAATTCATGACAATTCCTGAGGAAAAATGGTGGGACTTTTATCTTGATAAGGTTTAATTTAGATTTGATCCATTTTTCTTTTGAAAAAATTACTTTTTTTATATGATTTTTTGAAACAAATATTGGGGCATTAACAATTAATCCATTTTTGGTAATTCTTAAACCAATAGAGCGTCTATATTTTCTTATTAATAAATAGCTAATTGAACTACCATCAAGTAAATCGATAGACTCTGTCGATTTAAATTGAGCCTTAAGCATTGAATTTTATCATTTCATTTTCTATCCAATTTTTAACAGCACTATTTAACTCTTCAGAAGTTTTTCCTTTGGATGAAATAGGTTTTCCAATAGATACTTTAATTACTCCTGGCTTCTTTATAAATGAATTCTTGGGCCAATATAATCCAGCATTATGGGCAACCGGTACAATATCTGTACTGGATTTTATAGCAAACCATGCTCCTCCAATATGATATTTACCAACGTCTCCTGGTTTTATGCGCGTTCCTTCTGGAAATATTACTATCCAAAAACCCTTTTTTATTCGATCAATTCCTTGGGTAAGCATTTGCTCTAATGATTTTTTCCCTGCTTTACGATCTATTGCAATCGGAGATGTCATAGCTAAACCCCAGCCAAAAAATGGTACCCATAATAATTCTCTTTTAAGAACCCATACTTGTGGTGGGAATATTTTTTGAAAGGCTAAAGTTTCCCATGCTGATTGATGCTTAGAAAGAATTAGAGATGGATGTTTAGGTATATTTTTTAAGCCATTAACTTTAAAATTAAGATTGCAAGTTATCTTCAACCATGAAAGCATTATTTTTGCCCACAATGATATATATTGATATCGGGTGTGAGCTTTAAATGGAATAAGAAATAATATTGAAATCGTAAAAGGAATTGTAAACAACCACATACCTAATTGAAACATTAGTGACCTAATAATTAGCATCATAATATTTAATATTTCTCTATTATGGCTTCTGCAGCCTCAAATAAGTCATCAAAGATCATGGTATTTTTTGGATATTTTTTTTGAAGCAATGTTTCTTCGCCATTACCTGTTTTAACTAATATAGGTTGAGCACCAATTTTTTTATATGCCTGAAGATCTCTTATTGAATCGCCCACGGCAGGAATTTTTTTTAATGAAATTGAGAATCTTTTACTAATTTCTTCGTACATTCCAATATCTGGTTTTCTACATTTGCAGTTATCTTCGTCTGTATGAGGACAATAGAAAATTGCATCAATAGATCCACCTAATTGCCCAAGCATTTTTATCATTTTTCCATGTATTAGATTCAGATTATCAAAGTCAAACAGGCCACGACCAATACCTGATTGATTTGTTGCGATAACAACATAAAATCCATGTTGATTGAGTAAGGTAATAGCCTCCAAGCTCTTTGGAATAGGAATCCATTCATTAGGATTTTTTATATGATTAATGTTGTCCTGATTAATTACTCCGTCACGATCTAATATAACAATCTTCATGAGTTTGAAACTTTTGAGATATCAGCTACACAATTTAATATTTCATGTAACTTTATTAAAAGATTGTGACGGTTATTTTTTATATCGATTTGTTTGTCGTTAACCATTACCTCATTGAAAAAATTATCAATCGGTGTTTTTAGATCGACCAAACCCTTTAAGGCTTCAACGTAATTATTCTCTTTAAGATATTTCTTAATGATTGGCATTTGCTTATTTAATGATTTATAAAGCTCTAGCTCCTGAGGCTCTTTAAGCAGAGAGGGTATAACTTCCGTATTATTTGTCACCTCATATTTCTTAAGTATATTAGAGACGCGCTTGTTTGCTGCTGCCAGTTCTTGGGATTCATCAAGCGAGGAAAAAATTCTAATTGCTTCAATCTTCTCAACGATATTATGAAGATGAGCTGGACTGAATGACATAACTGCATCAATTTCTTGTGAGCGATAATTTTTATCTTTTAGATAGTTAACCAATCTTTCATCAATAAACTTTTTTAAGTCGTCTACCTTTTCTGCAGAAGTTTTAGGCATAAATTTTTCAATTAACTCTTTAACATTAAGTGAAAGATTATTCTCTGCTATGAGTCTTATTATACCAATCGCATTTCTTCTTAGTCCAAAAGGATCTTTAACCCCAGTTGGTTTTTCGTTAATTGAGAATAAGCTAATTAAGGTTTCAAATTTATCGGCTAGAGCAAAGGATACCCCTAATATACTTCTTGGTAATGTATCTCCTGAAAATTTTGGTTTGTAGTGGTCTTCTATGGCATCCGCAATACTTTTATTCTCATTTGAGTTAAGAGCATAGTACCTTCCCATTATTCCTTGTAGCTCTGGAAACTCTCCAACCATTAAACTCACCAAATCAGCTTTTGCTAAAAGAGCAATTCTATCAAAATCTTTAAAGTCTCCAATAGCTTGTTCTTTGTATATATACTCATGAATTCTAGCTACCCTTTTAGCTCTATCTGACTGCGAGCCTAATTTATTATGATAAATAATTTTATCAAGCTTATGGGACATTTCAATCAAAGTGCTTTTCTTATCTTGCTTAAAAAAGAATTCAGCATCTGCAAGTCGTGGGCGTATAACTTTTTCATTGCCCTCTATAATTAGTTTTGGATTGACTGGGGTAAGGTTTGAAACTATTAGAAATTGATTAGTAAGTTTATTATCAGAATCTATAATAGGGAAATACTTTTGGTTTGATTTCATAGTAAGTATTAAACATTCTTGAGGGACATCTAAGTATTTACTTTCAAACTCACCAATTAATATATTTGGCATTTCAACTAATGCAGTTACCTCCTCTATTAGGTCATCATCACATATAGCTAAAACATTTTTTTTGAGTGATTGTGTCGCTATATTAATAGCTTTTTGAATGAAATTTTTTCTTTTTTCAAAGCTAGCAATTACATTACCTTCTTTTAAAAGTTTGCTTTCATAGTCATCAGCATGATGAAGTTCTATTGTATTATTTTTTGACTCAAATCTATGGCCGATTGAAGTTCTTGTGGATTTAATTCCAAGAACAGTAGCATTAATCAGTTTGTTACCATAAAGAATAACCAAATTTTTAGCTGGCCTCACAAAGTTAACTGTTTCCCATCCATCACTTAATTGGTATGTCATTACTTTTTTTATGGGAAGCTTAATAAGGGAATCTAGGATAAGGCTTTCTATAATCTCATATAATTTTTTACCAACAATATTTTTTTCTATATATAGAGTGTCTTCTTTAGTAATAATTTCTGAGAGAGATGACTCTTTATTTCCAATGGACTCTAGTTTCTTTATTAATGCTTGTTGAGGATTTTCATTTAAATCGAAACCTATTTTCTTTGGCATAAGTTTAATTAGTTTCTTTTCTGTCTTAGCTTCAGATAAGACTTTGGTAATTTTTACACCTAATCTTCTTGGTGAGCTATATACCTGAAATTCTGATGTTGTAATTAGTTTGTGGTTAGTCAGACCTTCGAAAATATATTTTCCAAAACTTTCCCCAAGTTGTTTTTGTGATAGAGGGGGTAGTTCTTCGGTAACAATTTCTATTAGTAGATTCTCATCAATCATTATTAAGTTGATCCGTTACTTCTTTTGCATGAACAAGGTTTGCTAATGGAAAGCCAAGTTTTTTTCTGCTGTCTAGATATGATGCTGCAACTTCACGAGAAATTTTCCTGATCTTAGCAATGTAGTCTGCCCTTTCTGTAACACTAATTACACCTCTTGCATCAAGTAGATTAAAAGTATGTGCAGCCTTTAAGACTTGCTCGTATGCTGGTAAAGCTAGGGATTTTGTAACTAGATTGCTTGCTTGCTTCTCATATGCTTCGAATGCAGTTAGGAGGAATTTGGCGTCGCTGTGTTCAAAGTTATATGCACTTTGTTCTATTTCATTTTGTAGAAAAACATCGCCATATTTTAAATCATCAGTCCATTGTATGTCATATATGCTATCAACGTTTTGTATGTACATAGCTAATCTCTCTATTCCATATGTGATTTCCCCAGTTATTGGCTTACATGCTATCCCCCCGACCTGTTGAAAATAGGTAAATTGTGTAATTTCCATACCATTTAACCATACTTCCCATCCTAAGCCCCAGGCACCCAATGTCGGGTTCTCCCAGTTATCTTCTACCAATCTCACATCATTTTCTTTTAAGTTGAAACCTAAATTTTCTAGTGATCCCATGTATAAATCTACAATATCCTCTGGTGAAGGCTTAAGCACCACTTGAAATTGATAATAATGTTGCAGTCGGTTGGGATTTTCTCCATAACGACCATCTTTAGGTCGGCGGCTTGGTTGAACGTAAGCAGCCTTCCATGGCTCTGGTCCTAAAGACCTTAAAAATGTAGCAGTATGAGATGTTCCGGCACCTACTTCCATATCATAAGGCTGGATAAGCGCACACCCCTTATCTGCCCAATATTTTTGGAGATTAAGAATAATTTCTTGAAATGTAAGTTTCATAATATTAATTGTATTTTCAATTCGTCATTTTACTGTTTTTTTGTGCCACATCAAAGAAAGCATATATCTTTTATTTTTTGAACTTAACAATAAATAGTATGTATAAAAGACACAAAATAATAAGTGGATAATTTCCATATTTACTAAATGGAGTGCTTCCTTTATAACCCTGAACAATACCATCTAATGAACCTACCTGATGCTGTGGCAATGAACTTATAAGCCTACCATTTTTGTCGATAATAGCAGTTACGCCAGTATTGGTAGCTCTTAGCATCATTCTTTGAGCCTCCATTGCTCTGGCTTGTGATATTTGAAGGTGTTGACTAGCGGCGATTGATTTCCCATACCAAGCATCATTACTAAGATTTACTAATATTGTTGCTTCTGGTAGAGATTTAATAATTTCATAGCCAAAAACATCTTCATAGCAGATATTTAACCCTAGCTTTTGATCGCTTACAGCAATTGGTGGCTGAATTTCTGATCCTCTGGATAAATTACTAAATGGTATTCTTAACCAATTCTCATAGATATAACCAATTAGTTTTTCAAATGGGATAAATTCTCCAAAAGGGACTAAATGATGTTTTCTGTAATACTGCATTGGAGCAGATCCAATTGATACTGCACTGTTATAAAATTTTCCATTATCTTTTTCAATCACCCCAAGAATAACGTCCCCATTATTTTTAATCGCATGACTCCTTACCTTATTAAGATAGCCATTGGGTATTTGATGAAGCATCAGAGGAATTGATGTCTCAGGAAGAATAATTAATGAGGAGTTAGAGCTTTTTACTAAGTTCATATACATTTGAAGATTCTCTTCCAAGAAATTATTATCCCATTTTTTATCTTGAGAGATATTTCCTTGGATGAGACTGACTTTTAATGGACTATTAATTTTACCAACCCATGAAATATTTTTTAGTAATTCACCCCCCACCCAAATAAGAATTAAAAATAAAAATAGAAAAATAGATTCTCTACAATATTTCATCGTAAAAATTCTTAATATAATTATTATAGATAGAAGAACACAAAAAGTAACTCCATGTATTCCTGTGATAGAAATGTATCCAGCTAAAGAGCTATTTGGAATTTGACTGTACCCAAGAGATAACCATGGAAATCCTGTAAAAATTACCCCTCTGAACCATTCAGTAAGTGTAAAAAAAGCTGGTATAAAAAATAAACTTGAATAATATTTTTTATAGAAAGTAAGTGGGTAGAAGAATAAAGATAAAAATATGCACAAAATGAATGTAGAGAGAGCGGCAAAGAAAAAATTCATTTGCCCGTATTGGTTTAAGCAAATTACAAGCCAATAGATCCCTGACAAGAAAAATCCAAGCCCAAAAACTAAAGCATGTTGATTTTCTTCTTTATTTCTTTTTATTATTACTAATAAGGCAGCAACAGAGATGAAGATTACAACAGGGAAATTAAACGGAGCGAATGAAAAAACACTTAACCCCCCTAATAAAAAAGAGAAGCTAAGTGATAGAAGAGTTTTTTTTTCAACGAGACTACTTGATACCATAAAGCAATTGTACATTGCTTTATTTTTTATTGAATCCTATTAAAAAATATTATTTTGTTTTTTAATGTCGAACTGGGTGCCTTCAGTTAAGTTTGATTCATTTATATTATTCATAAATGTTACTGATTCAACGAATCCATCAATTATATCGAGCTCTGTTGTAGGAAAATATGTTCCAGACTCATCTGTATTCAGGTTGTGATAATACCAGGTGCTAGCAATAATGTTATTAGATGACTGCATCTTGATATTTATTTTTTTTGCAGGTTCGCCTATTAGTGCGATGATCTCATCAGTAGTAAGTATGCCTACTACATCTACGAATTCATAATAAAGAGAAGGTAGCTCATCGACTATTGGGGTATCGTTGGATTGGGGTTTTTCACTGTGATGCTGAGAAAATATCATATTTGATATAAGTAATAGGCTAATAAAAAGTATTCGCATAATAAATTTTTCCTTTAAAAGATGTACGAGCAAATGATGAGCCGATAAGTTCAATTTTTAGGACTCATTATTGTCGGCAAGAGTAATTTTTATAACTATAGAGTGAATTTGTCTACTATCTGATCGAAGTACTCGAACTTCAAAAGCGTCAAATGAAGTTGTCTCATCTTTGCTTGGTAGGTATCCAAAATGATGTGTTACTAACCCTCCAATAGTAGAAAATTCCTCATCGCTATAATTTGTTCCAAAGTAGTCATTAAAATCATTAATTCCAGTTGAAGCCTTTACTCTAAACTCTCTTTCTTTATCTTCAATAATATTATCCTCTGTTTCGTCATAATCAAATTCATCTTCAATATCTCCCACAATTTGTTCTAAAACGTCTTCAATAGTAACCATTCCGCTTACACCTCCATATTCGTCAACTACTATTGCAATATGGTTACGATTACTACGAAATTCTTTTAATAGAACATTTAATCTCTTCGATTCTGGTATAAAAATAGCAGGCCTTAATTTGTCACGTAATTCAAATTCATCTCCAGCTATGTATCTTAGTAAGTCCTTTGCTAATAAAATCCCTAAAACATCATTAACATCATTCTCAATGACTGGAAATCGCGAGTGCGCCGTTTCAATAACATATGGAATAAATTCCTCAGGTTTCTTTGTAATATCAATAAAACCAATTTGTGATCTCGGAATCATAATATCTCTTACTTGCATTTCAGAAACATTAAGGACTCCTTCTAGCATTGTGAGTGAATCAGAATCTATTATGCGTTCATCAAAAGCTGCCTTTATAATTTCAGAGACTTGTTCTTTGGTTTGCGGTTTGAATAAAAGATTTCTAATCTTGTTGAATATTGGAGTTTTTTTATTTTTCATTTAATTACATTATATTTGAAGTGTATGGATTAGGAAAACCAAGCTTATTTAATACTCTAACTTCTTTAGCCTCCATTTTTTTTGCATCATCGTCATTTTCATGGTCATAACCAACTAAATGCAGGTATCCATGAATGATAAGGTGGGCATAATGTGAAATTATTTCTTTATTTTGTTCTTTGGCTTCGGCTTTGATAATTGGATGACACAAAACAAGATCTCCAACCAAGGGTTTGTCATCAATCAAGAAAGATAAAACATTAGTAGGTTTATCGATATTTCTATATTGATTATTAAGCTCTGCAGATTCATTTTTAGAAACTAGTCTTATCGTAATAAATGATTCTTTTGTAGCTATCTCAGATAACCATAATTTACAGTCTTTTACTTTAATTATTTTAGTGCAGTTTAATGTGTCCTGAATCTTCAGTTGTATATTTTCTGTATGTGACATAATTATTTATCGGAAAATTTTTCGTATGCATTAATAATTTTTTGGACTAATGGATGTCTAACTACATCATCTGATTTAAATTGAGTAAATTCAATTCCTTTAATATTTGTAAGAATTTTTTGTATCTCAATTAAGCCACTAAGTTGCCCCTTTGCTAGATCAATTTGTGTTATGTCCCCAGTGATAACAGCTTTGGTTCCAAAACCAATTCTTGTTAAGAACATTTTCATTTGTTCCGGAGTAGTATTTTGTGCTTCATCAAGAATTATAAAACTTTGATTTAAAGTTCTTCCACGCATATAGGCAAGGGGAGCTACTTCTAAAATCCCTTTTTCAAACAATTTTGTAACAATGTCATATCCAGCTAAATCATATAATGCGTCATATAAAGGACGAAGATAAGGATCAACCTTTTGAGCTAAATCACCGGGTAAAAATCCTAATCGTTCACCCGCCTCTACAGCAGGCCTAACAAGAACAATACGCTTCACTTTTTCTTTATTTAATGCATCTACTGCTGACGCAACTGCTAGATAAGTTTTACCAGTTCCAGCTGGACCAATGCCAAAATTGATATCATGTTTCTGAATATTTTGTAGATAAGAAATCTGACGAGGAGTTCTACCTTGTAAATCAGTTTTTTTGGTTAAGAGCTGAGGTGATTCGTTAAGTTGACCTGGGGAAACTTTGTTCACTTCAACCATCAATAACTGAATATCTTCTTGGGATATAGGGCTACTTGCTCTTTGGTAAAAACTTTCAATTAATTGTGAAGCAAGTGTTAATTCTTTCTTATTACCATTTAGAGTGAAAATTGAGCCTTTTCTTGATATTGCAATATCAAATCCAACAGCAATTTGTTTTAAATTTTCATCAAGCACACCACATAAATTAGCAAGTCTCTTATTATCATTATCTGGTAAATTTAAATTAACTTTCATGAGGTAATAGGTTCAATTTGTAAGTTCTTTGAATTAGCATGAGCTATTTTTACATTTACGAACTTGTTGAGTAAGCCTGAATTTGCATTGGTCTCAACGATACGGTTATTATCTGTTTTACCCAACAAGATGTTTTTATTTTTCTTTGAGAAATGATCAAAGAGGACTCTCTGATTAGTTCCTTGCATTAATTCGGTATAAGCTTTTCCTTGCAACATATTTAGGCTTTGAAGTTTTTCAAGGCGCTGTTGTTTTATTTTATTAGGAATATTATCATCAATGTAAGATGCCGGGGTTCCTGGTCTTGGACTATATAAAAAACTAAAGCTGTAATCAAACTCAAGGTCCTTCATTAATTTTATTGTCGACTCAAATTCTTTGTCTGTTTCATTAGGAAATCCTATAATAAAGTCTGAGGTTAGTGAGATTTCTGGGCAAATTTTTCTAATTTTACGTATTATTGATCTATATTCTAATGTTGTGTAATTTCTTTTCATTGCTGACAGAACTCTATCTGATCCAGACTGTATAGGTAAATGTATAGTTTTTGCAAGCTTATCAATACTGCTGAAGCAGTTAATTAAGCTATCACTCATTTCATTGGGGTGGCTTGTAGTAAAGCGGATACGCTTTATTTCTTTGATCTCTGCAACGTATTCTAGTAAGAGCGCGAAATCGGCGATATCACCATTACTCATTTCTCCACGGTAAGCATTAACATTTTGTCCAAGTAAAGTAATTTCACATACCCCGTTGAATGTTAACCTAACTATCTCATTTAGAATTCCTTCTAAAGGCCTAGATATCTCTTCACCTCTAGTGAACGGAACAACGCAAAAAGAGCAATATTTACTGCAACCTTCCATAATCGAAACAGAAGCAGATACATGATTTTTATTTATTATTGGAAGATAATCAAATTTTTCGATTTCTGGGAATGAGATATCAATTTGTGGTTTACCAGAACTTTCTCTTTTGCTAAGTAACTCTGAAACTCTATGAAGCGATTGGGGCCCAAAAACAAGATCTACATAAGGCGCTCTTTTAATAATATTCTCGCCTTCCTGACTAGCAACACAACCACCTACTGCTATTCTAAGTGCTGGATTTTTCTCTTTTAACTCTCGGAATCGCCCAAGATCGCTAAAAACCTTTACTTCTGCTTTTTCTCTAATTGAACAAGTATTCAAAATAATTAGATCTGCATCTTCGGGGGCTGATGTTTCTGTAAGCTGGATATTTTTACTTAAAACACCTCCAATTTTTTCAGAATCATATTCATTCATTTGGCAGCCAAATGTTTTTATATAGTATTTATTTGACATTAAATTACATTAAATTTTTTCATAAACGACATTATAGCTTTATATCAGAAATTTTTAGCTGATTCTGTATATAGTGACTTTAATAGAGTAACATTTTGTAATGGAAAACTTCCCTATATTCATAGATATCGGATCCAAGCCAGTTATTGTAGTTGGCGGAGGGACTATAGCGTTAAGAAAAGTTATTTTGCTATCAAAAGCTAATCCGAAAATAACTGTTATTTCTGAGAATATCTGTCTCGAACTTAGAGAGTTATTAAAAAAACACCGTGGTAAATTTATTAAAAAAAGCTTTAGCGAGAAGGATATAAAAAATCCTATCTTAATTATTGCTGCTACAAATAATATTAAAGTTAATAAAGAAATATATCGTGTAGCTAATAAAAGAAATATACCAATAAATGTTGTGGATCAACCTAAGCTTTGTTCTTTTACGATGGGATCAATTATAGAGAGGGATGCATTAGTCATAGCAATAACGAGTGGAGGAAAGGCCCCAGTACTAGCACGAATTTTAAGAGAGAAAATTGAAGCCTTCATTCCAGCCTCATATGCAGGACTTGTAAATTATGTAGGAGACTTAAGGAAGCTCGTTAAGAAAAATATTAGATCAGGAAATAAGAGAAGAATATTTTGGGAAAATTTTTTTGAAAGTAATTTTATAGATAAATTTAATTCTAAAAAAAATAATCCCTCTAAAAAAGTCTTTACTAATCTTATTAAAAAACAAAATTCTATGAATTATGGTGAGGTATTTCTTGTTGGAGCAGGACCTGGAGAAAGAGATCTTTTAACATTAAGAGCGCTCCATTTAATGCAGAAATGTGATGTTTGTATTTATGATAATTTGGTCTCAGATGATATTTTAGAGCTTGTTAGGCGTGACGCTGAAATGGTATATGCAGGTAAAAAAAGGGATCAGCATACAATCCCTCAAGATAAAATTAATAAATTTTTAGTGGCATATGCAAAGCAAGGGAAAAGAGTCCTTAGACTTAAAGGCGGAGATCCTTTTATATTTGGACGAGGAGGGGAGGAAATTGAAAGCTTAATGAAGAATAAGATAGCTTTTCAGGTAGTTCCTGGAATATCTGCTGCTAACGGCATCTCTTCATATGCTGGGATTCCGCTTACGCATCGAGATCACGCTCAAAGCTGTTTATTTTTAACCGGCCACTTTAAAGAAGGTGCGATTGACTTTGATTGGCCTAAACTTATTGTTGAAAAACAAACACTAGTTGTTTATATGGGCCTTCTGAGTCTTGGAGATTTGATCCGTAATCTTACAATACATGGCATGCTTAAAGAAATGCCAATTGCTGTAATCGAAAATGGAACAACAGCGAATCAAAAAGTAGTTGTTGGCACACTTAGGAATATAAGATCAAAGGTCTCTAGAACCAGGATTAAGTCTCCAGCATTAATTATTATTGGAACTGTAGTGAATCTAAGAGACCAGTTAAATTGGTTTAATTAGTTATTAACCAAGGTTTAATGGGATTGTTAATTTAGCCTCTAGACCACCTTCTTCAAGATTGATTAGCTCTAGTTTGCCCCAATGAGCCTTAGCAATTTGATCTGCAATAGTTAATCCTAGACCAGAGCCCCCGGAGTTCCCCCTAGCTATATCAACTCTTTGGAAGGGCTCTAATAGACGTTTCTTTTCATCTTCGGGGATACCTGGCCCTTCATCGATAACGCTAATTGAAAAACTCTCTTCATGAAGTATAGCTACAACCTTAACATCACCTTTAGTATAGAAAAATGCATTATTAATTAGGTTATCAAGACATCTTTTGAATGCCAATATTCTTAAATCGACAAATAATTTCTTAGGGATATCAACTTTTTTATTTGTTTTTCTCAGCTTAAAGCTATGCCCTGTTCTTTGATGTTTTAATTGCATTTCTTTAAGGAGTTTTCCTAGATTTACACTGGTTATTGGTTCATCCTCAAAACCCCTTGCAAAATCTAGGAATTGATTAATGATTTCATTTATTTCAGCAATATCCTGCTCCATACTTTCTTTAGTATCTTTAGATTTTTCAGGTAGCATCTCAGAGGCAAGCCTAAGTCTTGTTAATGGAGTTCTAATATCATGAGAAACGCTGGCGAGCAAAAATCTTCTATTTTGGTTAATTTTTTCTAAATTATCTGACATTTCATTAAATGCCTCACTAACAGCATTGAATTCAGTAACGCTATCACTAGGTAATCGCTTTATAGCTTGACCAAATCGAATTTTATCCACCCCATCAATTAACCTATTTATTGGCCTACTTATTCTTTGGGTTACTAAGTAGGCTACGGCAATAGCTAAACCTAAAATAATTAATCCCCACCCAATCCAATGAAGAGGAAATGGACGATCAATAATCTCCCTTGGAATTACTACCCAAAAAAGATCACTATCAATTTCAAAACTTACCCATATACCCGGAATATCATAATGATTAACTGTAATCATTGTGCCTTGTGGTAATGTTTGGGCAATTTTCATTGTAACTAGCTGTAGAAATGGGTCATTTGGTATGTCTTCTAAGGGCTCGAAATAGTATGCTGGATAAATACGTACGTCACCCATTCCTGAGAGTTGGCTTAATAGCTTTATTCTTTTATTAGATGCTGCAGCCTCAATAGATGCTTTTGTAAAATTTACAATAGTAATAATTTCTTGAGCCATTGATTTTGCTCTTGGCTCTCTTTCAAAATAATCAAATATTTTTAACGAGATAACTTGAGACAGAATAAGTAGTACTGAAATTATCAATGTAAATCTTGCAAGAAGGCTGGAAGGAAGAAGCTTCAATTATTTAGCGGCACCATCTGGGTTAAAAATATAACCGAATCCCCATTTTGTTTGAATAAAGTCTGGTTTGTTGGGATCTTCCTCAACTAATCTTCTAAGCCGAGAAATTTGTACGTCAATACTTCGGTCATATACATCAAGCTCTTTTCTTTTTGAAAGCCGCATAATTTGATCGCGAGATAGAGGCTGCATAGGGCGCTCAGCAAAAACTTTTAATAAATCAAATTCACCAGTAGTAATTGAAATTTCAATATCTTTTTTATACAGACTTCTTTGTTCAATATTAAAAGTGTAATCACCAAATTTAACTATTTTATTCTTAGATATAACCTTAGTATTATCTTGTCTCCTCAGTATCGCGGTTATTCTCGCTAGAAGCTCCCTAGGATTAAAGGGTTTTGGGAGGTAGTCATCAGCCCCCATCTCCAATCCAACAATTCTATCAACTTCATCTCCTTTTGCAGTAAGCATAATTATTGGGATTGTATTTTCATTTACTCTCAATCTTTGACAAATATTTAAGCCAGTTTCATCTGGCATCATTACATCAAGAACAATAAGGCTGATATCATTATTTTTTAAAACTGTATCTAGAGATTTTCCGCTGTCAGCTGTTATTGTAGACAGACCTTGATCTGAGAGGTACTTTGCTGTTAGCTCTCTAATTCGAGGGTCATCATCTACCAGGACAATTAACTGCTCTTTGTTTTCTGTCATATTATTATCGTTTTAAATATGCATTAATATTTTGATTTTACTATTTTAACCTTAATTCATAGTTAATGTAATGTTACAATTTTGTAACAATTTAGGTGCAATTTGTAATATTAAGTTTACAATTGATTAGCATACTTACTGTCCACTTAAAAAAAGATTGCATAACTCGTATGGTATCTAATTTTAATAAAATATTGATTATTATAGGTTTATTTGTAACAAGCACTACCTATAGTGAAGTAAAAACAAGTCAAAAACAAAAAATAGATGAAGAATCAGCCAAATTACAACAAATCCATGATGCTTTAACAGAATTTTCTCAATCTGATGGAAAAAATAGCATTATTTATCAGCAAAAGCTAAGAGAGATGTTAGATAGTGTAGAACACCGTTTTCTTTCGTGTGATACTGACAATGATCAAACCCTAGATGTCTTTGAAACTACCCAATGCCTACCTCAGGTTGCAAGGCAGTTTCGTAGGGTCGATATAGATAATGACAATGTAATTACATTAGATGAAATTTCTATTATGGCTAGAAAATTTGCTGAAAAAAGGAAGATTACTGAGATTTTAACTGCAGAAGATTTAAATTCACCTTCAAAAATTATTTCCTTTGAGAAGCACGACGAAGTTAAACAAGAATCCCCACTTTAATTCGTAAGTATTTTGGGATAAAATCCCAACCTCATGATAGAAATAGTCTCTAGTAATACTTTTCATAGCCTTTCATTACCAAATGTCGACAACATGTCGCATAATCCATTTTTAGATATAAAATTTTTTCTAGCATTAGAGGATTCAAATTCCATTGGCAAGGATACTGGTTGGATAGCATTCCCAATTGTTGCTAAAAATAATAACGAAACTGTAGGCTTCATGCCAATTTTCCTTAAGGAGCATTCATATGGAGAGTATGTTTTTGATTGGTCATGGGCAGAAGCTTTTCATCAACATGGTCTAAATTACTACCCTAAGATGTTATGTGGAATTCCATTTACTCCGATAACAGGGCCAAGAATTATCGCTCAAGATATAGAAGTAAAAAAATTACTTATCAAGGCTCTTGAAAAAATATTAGAGGATCATGGTATTTCATCATGCCATATTTTATTTCCTGATATTGATGATCATTTATTACTAAATGAAAGTGGCTGGTTATCAAGGCATGGAGTTCAATTCAAATGGCAGAATAAGAATTATAGTAATTTTGATGATTTCCTAATAACCTTAACTCACAACAAAAGAAAAAAAATAAAGCAAGAGCGAAAGAAAATAAAAAATAGTAATATTATTATTACTCAAAAAACTGGAGACAAAATTAAAGCCGAAGATATTAATTTTTTTTACGAATGCTACTGCAATACCTATAGAGATCATCATTCAACTCCATATTTGACTAATAATTTTTTTCTCCAAATACTAGAAGTAATGCCTCAAAAATTATTATTAATAGAGGCTGAGTTTGAAAATAAAAAAGTGGCATCCGCTTTTAACATAATAGGAAAAGACACTCTTTATGGAAGGTACTGGGGAGCTCTTAAATATATCCCAGGGCTTCATTTTGAATTATGTTATTACCAAGGACAAGAATTTTGTATTAATGAAAAATTAAAGTTTTTTGAGGGAGGTGCCCAGGGAGAGCACAAATTAGCCCGAGGTTTTGAGCCTTTCTCAACGTATTCAAATCATTATATTTCCAACCCAGAGTTTAAAATAGCTATTGAAGGTTTTTTGAAAACTGAATCGGAAAAAATTCATGAATATTCGAGTGAGTTAGATGATCGAAAGCCATTCAAATAAGTTGAATAGTTAATCAACTATTAAGCTCACAAATGAACTTAATAGAAAAAGTAATAAGAAAATTAATATAAATCCAATGATTAAAAAATATTTAACTCCATTCTCCTCAATAAATTTTTCATCTTGATTAAATTTATTATTGTTTTGTACGCCAAAAAATGCAGCTAATACACTTTGTATAATACGAATAATTTTCATGAAAGTATCATATCTCATTTAAGCTAATTTTTAAATTTGTGTTGTTGATTCATATACCAAAATGAACGACTTCTAAACCTCTTCCATTAACTACTTATAATTTTTGTAGTAATATTGAGTTATAACTATCAATTATTATCAATTATTATCAATTGTTTATCATGCTAGATATAAATTTTGTATTTTTTCATGTAGGAGATGTTGAGCAACCTAGATTGCTGGTAAAGACCATTAGAAAATTTAATCCTAATTCAAATATTTATTTTATTACTGATAATGAGACCGAGAGTATTGATAGTGTAACTGATACTTTTAGGATTGAATGTGACAGAGAAAATCTAATGACATCAAGATTAATAGGTTTTAGTCAATTAAAGTTGAACAAACCTGCTGTATATTTAGATACTGACATTCTTATAACTCAACCAATAACTTTAGATTTATTTCTAGGACATGATGTTTATTTATGCTTACGATCTCATCAAAAAGAAGGTCTGATAGATACAACTTTTCGAGGACTGGATCTCTCTGAATACTCTGGAAGAACATTTGGTGAGATATACCCATTTTTAGCATGTTTTACCTATACTAAAGATTATCATTTTTGGGAAGATTGCTTGGCAATTCTTATGTCTTTAGATAAGAAATTTCATTTTTGGTATGGAGATCAAGAAGCACTTAGAATTATTAGTGATTCTAAGAAATATGATATGGGGTACATAGATGAAAGTGTTATTTGTACCTTGCCGGAATTTGCAACAAAACAAGAAGCGTCTTACTCTATTCATTTTAAGGGCAAAGGGAGAAAGAAAAAAATGCTTAAGGTGGCAGAATTTATTTTACGTGATAAATCAAAAGATGGTGGTGATGGAGAGATTTGAACTCTCGACCTCAGCATTATGAATGCTGCGCTCTAACCAACTGAGCTACATCACCGTATAGTCAACAGCGTGAGATTATATTTTTATAAAGACATAAAGTCAAAGATTGATCAGACATTAAAACGAAAATGCATTACGTCACCATCTTTAACTATATAATCTTTTCCTTCTAACCTCATCTTTCCTGCTTCTTTTGATTTTAATTCACCTTTGTATTTAGTGAAGTCATCAAAACTTATTACCTCCGCACGAATAAAACCTTTTTCAAAGTCAGTATGAATAACACCTGCTGCTTCTGGTGCGGTAGCCCCAATTTTGACAGTCCATGCTCTAACTTCTTTTATTCCTGCCGTGAAGTATGTTTGTAACCCAAGTAATTGATATGCATTTCGAATGACCCTATTTAGCCCTGGTTCATCTAGATTTAATTCGGAAAGAAATAATAGTTTTTCATCGTCTTCTAACTCAGAAATATCCGATTCTATTTTTGCGCAAACGGTTACAACTGGACAATTCATTGAGTCAGCATAACTATTTAGCTCATTAAGTAATGAATTATTTTTAAAACCTTTCTCATCGACATTGGCTAAAAACATAATAGGCTTTATTGTAATTAGACAGAGGGGCTTAATTAATGCTAGTTCATCATTATCGAGATTTAAACTAATTGCGAGGACCCCTTTATTAAAACAATCTTGAAGTTTTTGATAAATTTGGAGAAGTTTGATTGCCTCCTTATCACCTGACTTTGATTTTTTAGATTCTCTGCCGACAGCTTTTTCTAAGGTTTCCATGTCAGCAAGAATTAATTCAGTATTAATTGTTTCTACATCAGATAGTGGGTTGATTGTATTTGAGACATGAATAATATTTTCATCATTAAAGCATCGAACAACATGCATGATGGCATCAGTTTCTCTTATATTGGCTAAGAATTTATTGCCTAATCCCTCTCCTTTAGAGGCTCCAGCAACTAATCCTGCAATATCAACAAATTCTACAATGGCAGGCTGAATCTTTTCTGGGTTAACAATACCTGAAAGGGAACCAATTCTCTCATCAGGCACTTCTACAATGCCAACGTTAGGTTCTATTGTGCAAAATGGATAGTTTGATGCTTCAATACCAGCTTTAGTTATGGCATTAAAAATTGTAGATTTTCCTACGTTAGGTAGTCCAACAATTCCACATTTCATAAGGTAATCCTAAAAAATTCTAATTTGAATGAAGATTAAGCATGGCTTTATCAAACTCACCCGTTGTTAGTAAAGAAAAGATTTTATAGCTATTAAAAATACTATCTTCTATATTCTTCATTTCATGCTTTATTGGAGCTTTTAAGACAAAGTTTGTTACTAAATTTTTGTCGCCTGGATGACCTATTCCAATTCTTAGGCGCCAAAAATTATTTGACTGTAGTGAGGTGATAATACTTTTTAGACCATTATGTCCGCCATGACCACCACCTAACTTTAATTTAATATTTCCTGGCTCAATATCTAATTCGTCATGTATAACAAGTATTTCTTCGGGTTCAATTTTGTAGTACTTTGATAGTGCTGAAATTGATAAACCACTATCATTCATGAAGGTATTAGGCTTTAGGAAGTAATAATCACTATCTTCAGTGTATTTAGCAAAACTACCTTTGAACTTTGATGATTTTTTAAGTGTTAGTTTATGATTTTTTGCGATGAAATCTACCCACCAAAACCCTGCATTATGCCGAGTTTTTTTATAGCTTTCTCCAGGATTACCAAGACCAACAAAAAGTTTAATTTTACGCATTATAAAATAAAGCGCTCTTGGTGGAGCGCTTTTTTATTTTACCTATTTATTAGGTTTGTCGGATGAATCTTCTGCTGAACCTTCACTATCTTTAGATTCTTTTCCTTCTCCACCACCTTCAGCACCTTCAGCACCTTCTTCGCCTTCAGTACCTTCTTCACCTTCAGCACCTTCTTCTCCTTCTTCAGGAGTAATGACTTCCTCTACAACAACTTTAGGTTTAGATACAGACGTTATGATTGGATCATTTTCTTCAGATAATCCAGTTAGCTCAACACCTTCTGGAACATTTACCTCGGATAAATGAATTGAATCTCCTATCGATAAATTAATTAAATCAACCTCAATGTAAGCTGGTAAGTCTTTTGGAAGACATGAAATATCTACGTCGATCATAATATGAGAAACAATTCCTCCTTCTAATTTAACTCCTGGGGCTACCTCTTGATTTAAGAAGTGGAATGGTATCTTAGCGTTTAGTTTTTTATTTTCATCAATTCGTTGAAAATCAATGTGTAGAATGTTATCTCTGACTGGATGCAGTTGATAGTCCCTAAGAAGAACTTTTTCGCTTTTTCCATCAATATTCAATGAAAGAATCGAGGCATGAAATGCTTCGTGCTTAAATTTCATCATAAGCTCTTTACTATCTAGCTCAATACTTTTTGCTTCATCTTTACCGCCGTATAGAATTCCAGGTGTTTTGCCTGAATGTCGAAGACGGCGGCTCGCACCCGTTCCTTTCAACAAACGTTCAATTGCTGTTATTTCAATTTTCATTAGTACACTCCTAAAAAAATAGACCCGCGACCAGGTCTATTCGTTGTATTGGCAGTCTAGCCAATTAAATTAATCCATAAACAATGAACTCACAGAATCCTCATGACTAATTCGCTTAATGGTTTCTGCTAAAATTTCCGCCACAGACACCTGTCTGATTCTTTTAGAATTTTTAGCATCCTGAGAAAGCGTAATTGTATCAGTAATTACAATTTCATCAAGTTGTGATTTATTAATCAAATCAATGGCAGAGCCAGAGAATATTGGGTGAGTTGCATATGCGACTACTTTTTTTGCCCCTTGTTTTTTTAATGCAACTGCAGCCTCACTTAATGTGTTTGCAGTGTCAACGATATCGTCGATAATTACACACGTTCTATCTTTAACATCTCCAATAATGTTCATTACTTCAGAAACGTTGGGTTTTGGACGCCTTTTATCGATAATTGCTAAATCAGAACCTAGAATTTTTGCACAAGCTCTTGCCCTAACTACTCCACCAACATCTGGTGAAACTATAACTACGTCTTTATAGTTTTGCTTGTTAAGGTCTTCTAGTAATACGGGTGTAGCATAAATATTGTCAACCGGTATATCAAAAAATCCCTGTATTTGGTCTGAATGTAAATCCATAGTCAGAAGTCGGTTTACTCCTACACTAGTCAACATATTCGCTACTACCTTAGCCGTAATTGCAACTCTTGCTGATCTCGGCCTTCTATCCTGTCTGGAATAGCCTAAGTAAGGAATAGCTGCAGTAATTCTAGCCGCTGAGGAACGTCTTAGCGCATCTACCATGACCATAATTTCCATTAAGTTGTCATTTGTAGGCTCACTTGTGGACTGTAGAACAAAGACATCTTTACCTCGAACATTTTCAAGTAGCTCGACGGTAGTTTCTCCATCACTGAAATGCCCCACACTTGCCTTACCTAGTTTCATATTTAAATGTGAAGAAACTTTCTCTGCTAGGTCAAAATTCGCATTTCCAGTAAAAACCATTAATGATTTAGTATTCAAGGGCATTCATCCTTGTTAAATTGGCTGGGGAGGAAGGATTCGAACCTTCGCATGCATGGATCAAAACCATGTGCCTTAACCAGCTTGGCGACTCCCCAATTAATCGGTCAAGTAAAAAGGGTGTACCGATAAACCCTTAACTGCATAAATTTCTATATTTTCTGGCTTCAATCGTTTAATTTCTTGAGACTGAATATTATTTTTTGGTCTTAAAAAAATACCTGACCCACTTCCTGACATTTTGGCATAACCAAATCTTTTCATCCAGTCCATCAGCAAAGATACGCTCAAAAATTTCTTAATTACTATATCTTCAAGGTCGTTATCAATAAATTCATGTTTTTTTAAGTCGAATGAGGACGCTATTTTCAACGGATTTACATTTTTTGTCAATTTAAAAGAGGTAAATATTGAGCCTGTTGAAATTGCAATATCTGGAACCGCGACCACATAATGAAATTCAGGTATAGATATAGGGAAAAGTTGATCTCCAATACCTTCAACCCATGCATTCTCTCCAAAAATGAAAAAAGGGACATCTGCCCCTAATTTTATACCTATCTGCATCAATTTATGTTTTGATAAACCAAGGTGACATATTTTATTAAGTGCCATTAAAGTAGTAGCAGCGTCAGAGCTCCCCCCCCCAAGACCAGCACCAATTGGTATTTTTTTTATAATTTCTATATCAACACCAATAGGCGTTTTATCTAGAAGAAGTTTGCATGCTTTATAAACAATGTCATTTTCTTTAGATATTAATGGATTACTATTTTTAATGTTAATTTGATTATCATCTCTAATTCTTATGAATATTTCATCATAAAGATTTACAAATTGAAATACACTTTGAAGATTATGGTAGCCATCCACTCTTTTATCTTTTATTTTAAGGAATAGGTTTAACTTAGCTGGAGCCAAAAACTTAGTAAATGGTAAATCTAAATTAATATTAGCTTTCATATTTTTAAGTCATTGATAAAAATTTTAAGACTAATGTTGCCTTTGGTGTACTCAACCATTTTTGGAGTTTTGCGAATATTATCTTGAATTCCGCTAAATCTTATAGTCCAACCATCAAAGCTAATTGAAACATTTTGATTTTTAGTAAGTTCTTCGGGAGGAGACAATAAAAACTTTTTAAGTATAAAAACATTATCACTGCTACCAAATATATGCTTTATAACATTTTTAGTTTCTTTCGAATGGGAGGGGGATTCGAAAGAAATTTTTCTTGGAGATTCCGTTAAGGAAACTTTAGCTATGATACTATTGAACGGATCATATATTTCAACAGCATCATGACCATTCATGGATACCCAGCGCATTCTTCCTGATAAGCCTTTTTCTTTTACGTACAAAAATATTTTTCCAGAAAGATGGAAATTCTTAATTTTAGGTATTTCTAATCTTTCTTTGTATTCACTGTAATTTAATGGAATATCATTTTTTGATTGTTGGATATTGGCGCAACCAATAATTATTGGAAGTAAAAATAGAATAAGAACAATTTTCATTTATTAAGCTATTTTAATCTATTAAGCTATTTTAATCTATTTTGAGTTTCAGAAATTACAGTATTATTAGGATATTTTTCTAATGAATTTTTCAATATTTTTTTTGCTTCTTCTTTTTTTCCTTGTTTCCATAGTATCTCTCCAAGATGCGCTGCAATCTCTGGATCTTCTTGAACATCAAATGCTTTTTTAACAAACTGAAAAGCTAAATCTAAATTACCAAGTCTAAAATATACCCATCCCATACTGTCAAGAATGTAATGGTTTCTGGGCTCTATAGATAGTGCTATTTCAATATATTTCTTTGCGTCCTTAAGTTTAAAACCCCTATCCGCATAGGAATACCCTAGGGCATTGTAGGCTAGGGCATAGTCAGGTTTTAGTTTAATTGCTTCTTTGAGAAGTTGTTCGGATAATATTTTGTTTCCAAGTCTGTCAGATAGCATCGCGTAATCAAATTTAAATTGCGGGGAGTTTTGAAAATTATTTTCTTCTTTCTTCATAAGATCAAGACTCTCTGTTTTTCTTTCATTGTTATAAAGAAGTGATGTTTTAAATTGAAGAATTTTTAAGCGTTCTGGTTCAGGTAAATTTTTATAAACCTCAAGGGAGGAAATAGCATTATCTATAGATTCTTTTTCTGAAATAAATTGTGCGGCTAAAAGTTTTGACTCAAGAAAAAACTCTCCTGAATTAATTTTATTTAAATATTCAATCGAATCGTTAAATTTGCCTCTTTCATAATATATCTTTGCTAAATAAATAAAAATTTGGGGAGGATTTTGATAGCCCCTTTCTAAAGCTTGATTAAAGTATGTTTCTGCGAGATTTGAATCATTTAACTCTATCGAAAGAAGTGCAACTGTTAAACTAATTTCAGGTGAAGCTAATGAGCTATTTACGAGCTTTAGGAATTCTTTTTTTGCAGCATCATAATCTTTTAAATTTGTTAATGATTTTGCATATTCCAGTCTGACCCCATTTGATTTAGGATTTTTTTGTAGATAGGATCGATAAAAAACTATAGCCTTTTCTGGTGAGCTTCTTGAAAGAATGTGACCTCTAAAAAGTGCAGCTGTTTCCCAACCCGGCTTTATTTTATCTACAATATCTAGTTGGGTTTCAGCTAATTTTTTGTCCCTAGCCATAAAAGCGGCATGAGCTATAGAAAAATGTGCCTCAGCCAAACCCTCATAAGGTCTTGCTATTTCAATTACAAATCTTAAGGCATTTTTTTTATTTTCTACTTTGGATAAAATACTATTAAGGTATACAAATCCATTTGCACGGGTATCTTCTTCATTTTTTAATAGTTTTTCTATTAATGGCTTAGCCTTTGTTAGATTTCCACTTGCAATGAATAACTCTGCCAGAACTTGTTCAGCAGCTACAGAGTCCTTATCTAATCGTCGCCATACATCCGCTGAATCCATTGCAAGTCGACCATTTCTTGCTCGTCCTGCAACGTCTGTAGCTCTCTGGGCTAGTGATACATCCTTAGTTAACTTAGCTAGGTCTAGATAAAGATGACCGGCTGAATTAAAGTCTCCTCTTTGGGAAGCGATTTCAGCTAGTAAAAATTTATAAACAAATTCAGCATTAGAATTTTGGATAGTAGCTGGTTTATTTTCATCGAATGTACCAGTTTCTATGGCATAAACATTATTGAATATGGATATAAAAAGGAAAAAAACTAACAAAAGGTTTATAAATTTATTTTTTATCATATGTGTAGTATATATTTAGTAATTAGCTATTTTATGCTCAAGTTTAGACTATAATTCATTTGCTTGAATATTTACCTATAAATGACTGCATTTTTTGCATATAATTCATTCTTGTTTAAATATTTTATATGAACTTTTTAAATTACAAGACTCTATTTAATGTATCAATCACGGAACAATTATGGCCCTTAATAATAACTCAAAGGTCACACATACTTTAGAAGCAAAAGATTTATCCAGATTATTTGGCATAAATCATGCAGTAAAGAATGTTACATTTCATCTAAATAAGGGCGAAGTGTTAGGTTTTTTAGGACCAAACGGCGCAGGAAAATCAACAACAATGAGAATGCTCACTGGTAACTTGGCACCTACAGAAGGTTCTATCAGAGTCTGCGGCATCGATATTGTTGAGAGACCAAAAGAAGCTAAAAGCAATATTGGCTATCTTCCAGAAATGAGACCTCTTTATAAAGAATTAACTGTTGACGAGTTTCTCACAATTGCAGCAAGACTTCATAACGTCAACTCAAGAAATATTAGGAAAGCTGTCGAAGCGGCTAAAGATAAATGTGGTCTTGGGCACATGAGTAAAAGATTAATTGAAAATTTATCTAATGGATACCAACAAAGAGTAGGTATAGCTCAAGCAATTATTCATGAGCCAGAAATTGTTATACTAGATGAGCCAACTGTTGGCCTAGACCCAATACAAATCAGAGAAATTAGGAAGCTTATTAAGGACATTGGGAAGAAGCATAGCGTAATTTTATCAACACATATTCTGCCAGAAGTTGAAATGGTCTGTGATCGTGTACAGATTATCGATAAAGGTAGTCTAGTTTTTCATGGTTCGATTGATGATTTAAGGCAACAGAGAAAAGGGAATAAATTATTAGTTGGCTTATCAAAACCTCCAGTGACTAAAGAAATTTTATCAATAGAGGGAGTTTCATTGGTAGAGAAAGTCGAGCATGGAATGTTTAGAATCCATATTAAGAGTGATTACATTCCGGCTGAAGAAATTGTTGCCATATCGATAAAAAAAGGCTGGGGTCTATTTCATATTGCCCCAGATATTACAAGTTTAGAAGATATTTTCGTTCAATTGACTCAGATGCAACCTAAATAAAAATTAAGGCTTATCAAAAACTATGATTATTAATATCGCTAGAAAAGAATTAAAAACTGTTTTTGCGTCTCCGATGGGGTGGATCATTTTATCTCTTTTAATGGGTGGTTTTGGGTGGATGTATTCAGACGGAGTAGATAACTATTTTCAGGTTATGTCAGGATCGATTCGTCCGGCTGAAAGAGTAGGCGTTACTATATTTGTTGGACAAACTGTTTATGGAGCAGCTAATTTCCTAATGACTGTAGCTACACCTTTATTAACAATGAGATTAATTAGCGAGGAAAGAAGAAATCAAACATTACCATTCCTATTTAGTGCGCCAATCACATTAACCGAAATAGTATTAGGTAAGTTCTTAGGCCTAATAATATTTTTAGGTATTTTGGTTGTATATATTTTTGTTATGTTATCAACACTAAATATCTGGGCGGATATTGATTTTGGCTACTTGTTGGGAAATTCTTTTGGATTAATGTTGTTAGTAGGTAGTTTTTCTGCATTGGGCATATACTTTTCAAGCCTCACTAATCAGCCAATTATTGCTGCAATCCTAAGTTTCATTGCTCTATTTGCAATGGGAGTCTTATCCACTTACTTTGCGAGTGATCCTAATCATTGGTTTCATTATATATCGCTAAATAATCACTACCAATCATTTACAAGGGGCGTTATTGATAGTTCTGATGTAATTTATTTTATTTTGTTTATTGCAACATTTTTAACCCTGACGATTCGTCGATTAGATTCAGATAGATTGAGTGGGTAACTATATTTATGAAAATTAATAAAAAACTAAAATTA
>JAQWQF010000005.1 GCA_029244935.1 Methylophilaceae bacterium
TACTTCCAAATTTTGGGTCCTGTAAAATTTCTCTTTTTGGAACTTCTCTACGTCTAGGCATATCTTATAACCTCTTTTAAATTAAGCTTCTTTTGGTCGTTTTGCGCCATATTTTGATCGACCCTGTCTTCTATCTTTTACACCAGAAGTATCTAAGCTACCTCGTACCATGTGATAGCGAACACCAGGTAAATCTTTAACACGTCCTCCGCGGAGTAAAACAACGGAATGTTCTTGCAAGTTATGGCCCTCACCGCCAATATAACTAATAACTTCATAGCCAGTTGTTAATCTAACCTTAGCAACCTTACGAAGTGCTGAGTTAGGTTTCTTTGGCGTTGTAGTATACACACGAGTACAAACACCTCTTTTTTGCGGAGATGCCTCTAATGCTGGTACTTTACTTTTTTCTACAACTCTTTTTCTAGGTTTTCGAATTAACTGGTTAACTGTTGGCATTGCCTGTCCTTAAAAATTTAATCATTATCTATCGGTTCTCGCCTTTTTCAATCCTATATGCTTTAAAAAGGCGAGAATTGTATTTTGGTTCGGTCATATTGTCAACTCTAATTACTCAGTTGGTACTTCAACTTGAGAGTTATCCCCCGCAATATCTTGAGAACTTGTATTTTCTTCTGGTTTTTCCGAAGGATCAATACTAAATGCAGCTTCTGCATTCTCAAGATTTGTCATATCTTTTTCAGTACTTTGAGGAAGAGCCTTCAATCTTGCAGCTTCCTTCCTATTTAAATGATGTGCCATTCCAGATCCTGCAGGAATTAAGCGTCCTACAATAACATTTTCCTTTAGACCTCTTAATTCGTCACGTTTTCCTAAAATTGCTGCCTCTGTCAAAACTCGAGTTGTTTCTTGGAAAGAGGCTGCAGAAATAAATGAATCTGTGGCTAATGATGCTTTGGTAATTCCTTTTAGCACATAATCATATTCTGCTGGGGCCTTATTTTCTGCAACAACTTCCTCATTCGTAGTTAGAACTTCTGCGCGCTCAACTTCTTCGCCCGGAATAAATGGCGTATCTCCACGACTTGTGATTCTAACCCTTCTGAGCATCTGTCTAACAATAACTTCAATATGTTTATCGTTTATTTTTACACCTTGAAGTCGGTATACATCCTGTACTTCATCGATAATATATCTCGCTAAAGCCTCTCGGCCTTGAAGTCTCAAGATATCTGCCGGATCTGCAGGACCGTCTACAATAGTCTCTCCTTGAGTTACAATTTGACCATCATGTGCAGTTACATGCTTGTCTTTAGGTATTAGAAATTCCTTAGCTTCACCATCTTCATTCGTAATCACTAAACGTTGTTTGCCTTTTGTGTCTTTACCAAAAGATACCGTTCCAGTATTTTCTGCCAATATGCCCGCATCCTTGGGAGAGCGCGCTTCAAAAAGCTCTGCAACTCGAGGGAGGCCACCAGTAATATCTCTTGTTTTAGAAGATTCTTGTGGAATTCTTGCAAGAATATCGCCTACTTTAACATCTTGATTATCAGCTACTGTAATAATATAGCCTAACTGGAAGGTCACATTTACAAAATTGTCTGAGCCTTCTAATTTAACTTCTTTACCTTTTTCGTCTAAAAGTTTAATTTGAGGTCTAGTTCCTTTTGACTGAGTTGCTTTTGCTTTTGATTCAATTACAACTAATGTTGAAAGGCCTGTAACATCATCAATTTGTTTGGCTACAGTAATACCTTCTTCAACATTCTCAAATCTAACTTTACCTGCATACTCAGAAATAATTGGTCGAGTATGAGGATCCCAAGTTGCCATGACGTTTCCAGCCTTAATTTTTGAACCATCATTAACAGATAATGTTGCTCCATAAGGCACCTTATGTCTTTCTCTTTCTCTACCTGAATCATCTTCAATTAAAAACTCACCATTTCTAGATATAGCTATTTTTTCATTTCTTGCATTGGTTACATAACGCATTGTTGATGTAAATCTAACTGTACCTATTGATTTTCCTTCAATCTGACTTACTGATGCAGCTCTTGATACAGCACCACCAATGTGGAATGTTCTCATTGTTAATTGAGTTCCAGGTTCGCCGATTGACTGTGCAGCAATAACACCTACTGCTTCACCTTGATTAATAATATTTCCTCTACCAAGATCTCGTCCATAACATTTAGCACAGATTCCGTAACGAGTTGCACATGTTAGTGCTGTTCTAACTTTTACCTCATCAATTCCAAGAGCCTCAATCTGTTCAACTTCATCTTCACCAAATAATGTTCCCTGAGGATACAAAATCTCTTGAGTTTCTGGATGAATTACATCTAATGCATTAACACGACCTAAAATACGATCGCTTAATGGTTCAACAACTTCACCACCTTTTACCAGTGATTTTGTTAATAAGCCATCCTCAGTTCCACAATCATGTTCTGTAACTACTAAGTCTTGTGTTACATCAACCAAACGACGAGTTAGATAGCCAGAGTTTGCTGTCTTCAAAGCAGTGTCAGCTAATCCTTTTCTAGCTCCATGGGTTGATATGAAGTATTGCAGTACATTTAGGCCATCTCTAAAATTTGCTTTAATTGGAGTCTCGATGATAGATCCATCTGGTCTAGCCATCAGCCCCCTCATTCCAGCAAGCTGCCTAACTTGCGCAGCTGATCCTCGAGCACCTGAGTCTGCCATCATATAAATTGCGTTGAATGATTCTTGAGTGAGAGCATTGCCATTGTCATCCTTAAGAGCTTTTCCATCCTGATCGAATACTGGTTCTATTTTTAACTTACTCATCATCGCATCAGCAATTTTATCTCCTGCACGACCCCAGATATCAACTACCTTGTTATATCTCTCACCTTGAGTCACTAGCCCTGACGCATATTGATTCTCAATTTCTTGGACTTGTGAATCAGCATCTGCAATTAACTCGACTTTTTCTGTTGGTACCAACATATCGTGAACACTTACAGACATTCCTGCTTTTGTAGCAAATGAGAATCCTGTATACATAAGTTGGTCAGCAAGAATAACTGTATCTTTAATGCCTAGCTTCCTAAATGACACATTAATTAATCTTGAAATCTCTTTCTTTTTCATAGACTTATTAATATTATCAAAAGATAATCCAGCTGGCAGAATCTCAGACAATAAGGCTCGTCCAACAGTTGTTTCATATCGTTTAATTTTTACTGTCTTACTATTATCAAAATTAATCTCATACTCTTTAATTCTAACTGTTACTTTTGCATGAAGATCAACAGCTCCCTGATCATAAGCACGTCTTGCTTCATCAATATCAGAAAACTTCATGCCTTCACCTTTGGCTGCAGTTTTTTCTCTTGTCATATAGTAAAGACCCAAAACTATATCTTGTGATGGAACAATAATTGGCTCTCCATTTGCAGGTGATAATACATTATTAGAAGCTAGCATTAATGTTCTAGCTTCCATTTGTGCTTCTAGTGAAAGAGGAACATGAACTGCCATTTGATCACCATCAAAATCTGCATTAAATGCTGCACAAACTAACGGATGTAATTGAATAGCTTTACCTTCAATTAGCACAGGCTCGAATGCTTGAATACCCAAACGGTGAAGAGTTGGGGCTCTATTTAATAGGACAGGATGCTCACGTATAACGTCTTCGAGAATATCCCAAACCTCGGGTCCCTCCTCTTCCACTTTCTTTTTAGCTGCTTTAATCGTTGTAGCTAAACCTAACAACTCAAGTTTATTAAAAATAAACGGTTTAAATAATTCAAGTGCCATTTTCTTAGGCAAACCACACTGGTGTAACTTTAATTGTGGTCCAGTTACAATTACTGAGCGACCTGAATAATCAACACGTTTACCTAATAAGTTTTGCCTAAATCGACCACCCTTGCCTTTAATCATATCAGCTAACGATTTAAGTGGGCGCTTGTTGGCTCCCGTCATAACCTTTCCACGACGTCCATTATCAAGAAGCGAATCTACAGATTCTTGTAACATTCTCTTTTCATTCTTAACAATAATTTCTGGGGCTCTTAAATCCAACAATCTACGTAGTCTGTTATTTCTGTTAATCACTCTTCTGTATAAATCATTCAGATCAGATGTAGCAAATCTACCGCCATCAAGAGGGACAAGTGGTCTTAGTTCTGGAGGTAGCACAGGTAGAATATCTAAAATCATCCATTCAGGCTTAATACCTGAATTCTGAAAAGCTTCTAATACTTTTAGTCGTTTTGCAATTTTCTTTATTTTTGCTTCAGACCCTGTTGCAGCTAATTCTTCTCTAAGTGTTAATATTTCAGAAGATATATTTAATGAGCGAAGTAATTCCTTTACTCCCTCAGCACCCATAACTGCTGTAAATTCATCACCAAACTCTTCAGACTTTGCTAGATAATCATCTTCTGTTAAAAGTTGACCTCGTATTAATGGAGTCATACCTGGGTCAATAACCATATATGCTTCGAAATATAATACTCTTTCAATATCACGAAGTGCTATATCCAAAACCATACCTAACCTACTAGGAAGACTTTTAAGAAACCATATGTGCGCCACAGGGCTTGCTAAATCTATGTGTCCCATTCGCTCTCGTCTAACTTTAGATAGAGTTACTTCAACTCCACATTTCTCACAAATAACACCTCTATGTTTCAATCTCTTATATTTACCGCATAAACATTCATAATCTTTAACTGGACCAAAAATTTTGGCACAGAACAAACCATCTCTTTCAGGCTTAAATGTTCTGTAATTAATTGTTTCAGGTTTCTTAACTTCACCAAAAGACCAAGATCTAATCTTTTCTGGAGAAGCTAAAGCAATTTTAATGGCATCAAACTCTTCAGCTTGAGTGGTCTGTCTAAAAAGGTCTAATAATGCTTTCATGTCCTATCTCCTAGTTTCTATCAAGGTCAATATCAATTGCTAATGAACGAATTTCTTTTGTAAGTACATTGAATGACTCTGGCATACCAGCATCAATTTTGTGCTCACCTTTAACAATATTTTCATATACTTTCGTTCTTCCCATTACATCATCCGACTTAACAGTAAGCATTTCTTGAAGTGTATAAGATGCGCCATAAGCCTCTAATGCCCATACCTCCATCTCACCAAATCGTTGTCCACCAAACTGTGCTTTACCTCCCAGTGGCTGCTGTGTAACTAAGGAATATGGTCCGGTTGAACGTGCGTGCATCTTGTCGTCAACTAAATGATGTAATTTTAATACATGCATATAACCTACTGTAACGGGTCTTTCAAATTTCTCTCCAGTCCTTCCATCATATAGCTGTACCTGAGTTTTATTAGCTGCAAAATTTAATAGTTTGGTATGTTCACTATCATCTGGATAAGCCAAATCTAACATTTGTTGAATATCCTCCTCTGCACCCCCATCAAATACTGGGGTAGCAAATGGAACACCGTTAGTTAGATGTTCTGCAAGCTCTTTTACTTCATTATCTTTTAGTGACTTAATGTTTTCCGATTTACCTGAAGATGCGTTATAGATTTTATCTAGGAAATTTCTGACCTCAGAAATCTTCTCATTCTCTTTTAACATCTCATCAATTCGATCACCAAGGCCTTTAGCTGCCCAACCTAAATGCATCTCAAGGACCTGTCCAATATTCATTCGTGACGGGACTCCCAAAGGGTTTAGGCAGATATCTAAAGTTTTACCATCTGCCATATATGGCATATCTTCTACAGGAGCGATTTTTGAAATCACACCTTTATTCCCGTGACGTCCAGCCATTTTATCCCCTGGCTGAATTCTTCTCTTAACAGCTAAATGAACTTTAACCATTTTTTGAACACCTGGAGGCAGTTCATCACCCTGGGTTAATTTACGTTTTTTCTCTTCAAAACGACTATCAAATTCTTTTTTCGCTACATTAAAATTTTCTTTAAAAAATTCAAGTTGCTTAGAATCTTTATCGTCTGACAACCTAATATCAAACCAATCATATTTACCAATGCCTGATAAAGTTTCCTTTGATAATTTATCACCTTTTTTTATACCTTTAGGTCCACCGGTTACTTTTTTGTTTATTAGAAGTTTCTCGATACGACTAAATGTATCTTCTTCAACAATTCGTAACTGGTCTGCTAAATCTTTTTTAAAGTCAGATAATTGATCGCCAATAATTTGTTCTGCTCTAGAGTCTCTATCAATTCCTTCTCGAGTAAATACCTGAACATCAATAATTGTTCCTGACATTCCAGATGGGACCCTTAAGCTTGTATCTTTAACGTCAGAAGCTTTCTCCCCAAATATAGCTCTTAGTAATTTTTCTTCTGGGGTAAGTTGAGTTTCTCCTTTTGGAGTAACTTTTCCAACTAATACATCACCGGCCTCTACTTCTGCTCCAATGAAAATAATCCCAGACTCATCTAATCTTCCAATCATTCTTTCGGAAAGATTAGAAATATCCTGGGTAATTTCTTCTGGTCCAAGTTTTGTATCTCTGGCTACAACTGATAGTTCTTCAATATGAATTGAAGTGTATCTGTCTTCTGCCACAACTCTTTCTGAAATCAGAATAGAATCCTCAAAGTTATATCCGTTCCAAGGCATAAATCCAACAAGCATATTTTGACCAAGTGCAAGCTCACCCACATCAGTTGAAGCTCCATCAGCTACAACATCTCCCCGTTCAATCTTGTCGCCAATTTTAACTAATGGTTTTTGATTAATATTAGTATTCTGATTTGACCTTGTATATTTTATTAAGTTATAGATATCAACACCCACTTCATTTTGAGCAGTTTCTTTATCATTTACCTTAACTACAATTCTTCTTGAGTCGACGTAATCAACTACCCCACCTCTTTTTGCCTGAACAGTCGTTCCAGAATCAGAAGCAACCGTTCTTTCGATACCTGTACCAACCAATGCTTTTTCAGCTCGTAAACAAGGAACAGCTTGACGCTGCATATTTGCTCCCATCAATGCTCGATTTGCATCATCGTGCTCCAGAAAGGGAATTAATGATGCAGCTACTGATACAATTTGGCCTGGTGCAACATCCATAAAATCTACATTTTCATTGCTTGCCACGGTAAATTCATTTTTATATCTAGAGGAAACTAACTCTTCTTTAAATTTACCATTTGTTTCAATCTCAGAATTAGCCTGTGCAATTGTGAAGTCACTTTCCTCAATTGCAGAAAGATAATCAATTTTAGCTGTTACTTTTCCACCTTCAACTCTTCTGTATGGAGTTTCAAGAAAACCATATTTATTTGTTCTTGCATACAATGCCAATGAGTTAATTAGCCCAATATTCGGGCCCTCTGGAGTTTCAATAGGACATACTCTTCCATAGTGAGTCGAATGCACATCTCTGACTTCAAATCCTGCACGTTCACGAGTTAATCCTCCTGGCCCCAATGCTGAAACTCTTCTTTTATGTGTAATTTCAGATAATGGATTTGTTTGGTCCATAAACTGTGAAAGCTGTGATGAGCCAAAAAATTCTCTAATAGAACTTGAAATTGGTTTCGAGTTTATTAAATCATGAGGCATTAAATTATCTGCTTCTGCCTGGCCCAGTCTTTCTTTAACAGCTCGCTCAACTCTAACTAAACCTGTTCTAAATTGATTTTCAACAAGTTCGCCAACTGAACGAATCCTTCGGTTACCGAGATGGTCAATATCATCAATTTCTCCGCGCCCATTTCTTAGTTCAATTAACATTCCAACCACAGACAATATGTCTTCATTAGAAAGAATAAATTCGCCTGTTTCTGATTTTGGTCCTGATTTTTCATAAAATCGCTTTAACCATTCAGCATACTGATCATATGCACCTGGGAAGGCGCGACGATTAAATTTCATCCTTCCTACATTTGAAAGATCATAACGATCAGGATTAAAAAATAATCCTTCAAAAAGTGACTGGACAGAATCTTCTGTTGGAGGCTCTCCTGGTCTCATCATTCGATAAATTGCTACTCGAGCACTGTATTGATCTGGAACTTCATCGGAAGCTAGAGTCTGAGAAATATAGTTTCCATGATCCAAATCATTTGAATAAAGCGTATTAAATGATTTAACTTTTGCGTCGATGAGTTTTTCAATAACCTCTTGGGTAATTTCAGAATTTACTTCAATGATGACCTCACCTGTCTCTGTATCAATAATTGCTTTTGCAATCCTTCTACCTAACAGAAATTCAGGATCAACTGTAACTGACTTAACTCCAGCCTTCTCAATTTCCCGGATATGTTTAACTGTAATTCTTTTATCTTTTGCAATAATTAAGTTGCCTTTTTTATCGCTTATATCAAACTTTGCAATCTCACCCCTTAATCTTTCTGCAATAATTCCAAAATTAAATTGGTTTGCTTTAATTTCAAAAGATTCAAAATCATAAAAAGTTGATAAAATTTCTTCAGGGGACAAACCAAGTGCCTTTAACAAAGTTGAAACAGGCATTTTTCTTCGGCGATCAATTCTGAAATATAAATTATCTTTGGGATCAAATTCAAAGTCTAACCAAGATCCACGATAAGGAATAATACGTGCAGAAAATAATAGTTTTCCTGAGGAATGCGTTTTCCCCCGATCATGCTCAAAAAATACGCCCGGGCTTCTATGTAATTGCGAAACAATTACTCGCTCAGTACCATTAATAACAAATGAACCATTTTGAGTCATTAGAGGTATTTCACCCATATAGACTTCTTGCTCTTTAACTTCCTTGATTGTTGGTTGTGATGCTTCCTTATCCATAATGGTTAAACGAACCTTAACTCTTAAAGGGACACCATAGGTGAGGCCACGTTGTTGACACTCCTTTACATCAAAAACCTCATCCCCGAGCACATAACTTACATAGTCAAGCTTTGCATTACCTGAGTGACTTGAAATAGGAAAAAGCGTATTAAAACTTGATTGTAACCCCTGGTCTTCTCTTTTTTCTTGAGGCACATCTCTTTGAAGAAATGACTTATAAGACTCAAGTTGCATTGCTAGAAGATACGGAACCTCTAATACTCTTTCTCTTTTAGCAAAACTTTTTCTAATACGTTTTTTTTCGGTAAAGGAATAGCTCATAGCATCTCCAGAGTTAAAAATTTATATAAAAAAATACTTTTTAGCGCTTTTTTATAAAAACTCTGCTCTCATAAAATAAATGAAGGCTGACCTCTTATGAAATCAGCCCTTCACTTTATTAAATTATTTCAGCTCAGCAGTTGCGCCAGCGTCAGTTAATTTTTTCATAGCTTCATCGGCATCAGCTTTTGCCAATGTCTCTTTTACTACTTTTGGTGCAGCATCTACGATGTCCTTAGCTTCTTTAAGGCCAAGTCCTGTAATTTCTCTAACCGCTTTAATAACATTAACCTTGTTATCACCAATACCAGTTAGATGAAGATCAAACTCAGATTTTTCTTCTGCCGGTGCAGCTCCACCTGCAGCAGCAGCCGGTGCAGCAACAGCTGCTGCTGCCGCAGAAACACCAAATTTTTCTTCCATTTCTTTAATTAGTTCAGATAAGTCAAGTACTGACATTGAACTGATTGCTTCTAAGATATCTGTTTTTGAGATAGCCATAATTTAATTACTCCTAATAGTTTAAGTTAACCTAATCACTTCTAAAATCATGCAGGTTTTTGGTCACGAACTGCAGCAAGGCCTCTAGCAAATTTTGAAGGCACTTCATTAAGAGTGCGAACAAATTTTGCAATTGGTGCCTGCATTGTTCCCAATAATTTTGCAAGTAATTCATCGCGACTTGGTAAGGAGGCAAGCGCTTTAACAGCACTAACATCCATCTTTTCATTGGGCATTGCTCCTGATTTAATAACAAACAAATCATTTTCATCAGCAAAATTACTTAAAACCTTTGCTGCTGCTACTGGGTCTTCTGAAATACCAAAAACTAATGGCCCAACCATATCTTCTGATAAAGAAGAGAATGGTGTGTCTTCAATAGCTCTTTTTACCAAACTATTTTTGAGCACTTTAAGGTAAACACCAGATTCTCTGGCTTTAGTTCTTAAATTTGTCATTTCTCCAACTCCAACACCACGATACTCTGCGAGTATTAGTGATTGAGCATTTTCTATCTGTTTGCTAACTTCAGCAACTACTGCTTTTTTTTCTTCAAGATTCAGACTCAAGGTCTTCTCCTTCCGTTAAATAAAAAGTATTAGTAAACTAATACCAACATAAAAACGACGACCTCTATCAGGATACTATCCCTTAGGGACCCGCCATCTGCGTAGGCTTAAAATTCTAAATTAAACTAACGTACCTACGGTCTTTGACAACTTCATTGATTAAGAAAACATCAATGAACCCAAAGCTCTTACATTGTGAGTAACAACTTAATTTAAATCACTCACAAAAAATTCAAAAACTAACTAGCTATATTTGCCTGGTCAATACGAATACCAACACCCATCGAACTTGATACAGACAGTTTTTTTATGTAAATACCTTTTGTTCCGGTTGGCTTTGCTTTATTAACTGCATCCATTAGTGCTGCAAGATTAGCCTTTAATTGATCTACCGAAAATGAAGCACGGCCAATGGTGCAATGAATAAGTCCAGCTTTATCTGTTCTATATTGAACTTGCCCAGCTTTGGCATTTGCTACAGCCTTAGCAGGGTCAGGGGTTACAGTTCCAACTTTTGGATTTGGCATTAAACCTCTTGGGCCCAAAACTTGCCCTAATGTACCAACAATTTTCATAGCATCAGGCGTTGCAATAACTACATCAAAATCCATTACACCTTTTTTAATTTTTTCAGCTAAATCCTCAAAACCTACAATATCAGCACCTGCCTTCTTAGCAGATTCAGCCGCATCACCCTGAGCAAATACTGCAACACGAGTTGTTTTTCCTGTACCACTTGGAAGTACTATTGCGCCTCTAATTGATTGATCTGTTTTTGTTGAATCAATTCCAAGATTAATAGCTGCATCAACTGATTCATCAAATTTTGCTTTTGCAGTTTCTTTAACCAATTTTAAGCCGTCATCTATAAGATAAAGTTTGTCACGGTCTACTTGCGAGGATAAAGCTTTCATTCTTTTACTAGAAGCTGTCATTTATACTCCCTCCACTTCAATACCCATACTTCTTGCACTTCCTGCAATTGTTCTAACTGCAGCATCCATATCAGCCGCCGTTAAATCTGGCATTTTTGTTTTGGCAATTTCTTCGGCCTGAGCACGAGTAATTTTTCCGACTTTATTTGTATGTGGAATAGGTGAACCCTTATCCAACTTAGCAGCTTTCTTTAACAAGATAGATGCAGGAGGAGTCTTCATAATAAAAGTAAAGCTCTTATCAGAATATGCTGTAATCACTACTGGAATTGGGAGCCCAGGCTCAACACTCTGAGTAGCTGCATTGAATGCTTTACAAAAATCCATAATATTCAAGCCACGTTGACCTAGAGCCGGACCTACCGGCGGACTTGGATTTGCTTTTCCTGCTGGAATTTGGAGCTTAATATAGCCCTCTATTTTCTTTGCCATTTTACTTTTCTCCTAAATTTTGGTTCAAACGCTTTTTGAAAGCTCCCAAACTGATTTAAACTTCTTTTTCTATCTGACCGAACTCTAATTCAACAGGCGTTGCTCGACCAAAAATTACGACAGAAACTCGAAGTTTGCTTTTTTCATAGTTGATTTCCTCAACCGTACCTGAAAAATCTTTAAATGGACCATCAATCACTCGTATTGATTCACCAACCTCGAAAGTCATTTTCTGCGTTGGATTTACTTTACTATCATCCATACGTTGTAATATAATTTCAACTTCTTTATCTTTTATTGGCGTTGGTTTTTGAGCTGATCCGCCTATAAATGCTGTTACTTTTGGAGTGCTTCTAACCAAATGCCAGCTATCATCGTTCATATCCATCTGTACTAAAACATAGCCAGGATAAAGCCTCCTTTCACTAAGAGTCTTTTGTCCAGATTTCATTTCAATTACTTCTTCAACTGGAACAAGGATATCTCCAAACAAATCACCAATTGTAGATTGCTCTATTCTCTCTACTAGAGACTTATGGACAGTTTTCTCATATCCTGAAAAAGCTTGAACTGCATACCATTTCTTTGACATCAATTACTCCCGCCCCAATAACAAATTTATAATGTACGAAAATCCAATATCAACGAACCCAAGAAAAATTGCCATTATCGTAACTAAAACAATAACAACCAAAGTCATTTGAAAAGTTTCTCTTTTAGATGGCCACACTACTTTTTTACCTTCAGTTACTGCATTATTTATAAACTCAATAATTTCTTTGCCCTGAAGGGTCTTCGAAAAAATTTGTGTAGCTAATCCTATTGCGCCCAATAAAACTAAAACCCTTACTACCGTTGGTTGCCCAGACAGAAGGTAGAATCCTGCCAGTCCAGCAGCAAAGAGTAAAAATGATAAGATAATTCTAATATTTATATTCACTTCTACCTCTTCCTTATATATATGGCAGGCCAGGAGGGCTTCGAACCCCCAACCCTCGGTTTTGGAGACCGATACTCTACCAATTGAGCTACTGGCCTAAATCTTTAAATAACTAAATTCTTTTACAGCTGTCTGGACCTTGATCCGAATAGCCATCCCA
>JAQWQF010000015.1 GCA_029244935.1 Methylophilaceae bacterium
ATAGTACTTCTCCAAATAATGATGCATCTGTATTCGTATCCGAACGAATTAGAAAATACAAGATGGGTTTGCATCACTAGTCTCAACCTTACCTCCTAATTGGCTAGTCATCACCTGCATTCCATAGCATATACCTAGGATTGGTATACCCATTTTAAAGATTGTATCAGGAGCTAGGGGAGTTTCATCTTCATAAACTGAGTTAGGCCCACCTGAAAGAATGATGGATATTGGTGAGAATTCTGTAATTCTTTTGATATCAATATCGTAGGGAAGAATTTCACAATAAACGTTTAGTTCGCGAACACGCCTAGCAATTAGTTGCGTGTATTGAGAGCCAAAATCAAGTATTAAAATTTTATCCATCTAATACGCCTGGATTGAGCACTTAATATTTTTAATCATTAGTCGACCCTATAATTAGGGGCTTCTTTTGTAATCTGAACATCATGCACATGGGATTCTTTCATACCGGCATTTGTGATTTGGAAAAATTTTGCTTTTTTATGCATCACAGAAATATTGTTTACCCCAACATAACCCATAGAAGCTCTTAAACCACCCATTAGTTGGTGAATCACATTAATCACAGGGCCCTTGAATGGTACTCGACCTTCAATTCCTTCTGGTACAAGCTTCTCTTCATTATTTTCTGAGTCTTGAAAGTAACGATCACTTGATCCTTTTTGCATGGCGCCGATAGATCCCATACCTCTGTATGACTTGTATGATCTACCTTGATAGAGCTCAACTTCTCCTGGTGCTTCTTCAGTCCCGGCAAACATACTTCCAAGCATTACTGAGGAAGCTCCTGCTGCGATTGCTTTGGCAATATCTCCAGAATATCTAATCCCACCATCAGAAATAAATGGAATTTTATTTTTAATTAATGCTTTAGCAACATCAGTGATAGCAGTGATTTGCGGAACACCCACGCCAGCAACAATCCGTGTTGTGCAAATTGAACCTGGTCCAATTCCAACCTTAACTCCATCAGCACCTTGATCAATTAGCGCCAATGCACCCTCAGTGGTAGCTATATTTCCACCAATAACTTCCATATTTGGGAAACGTTTTTTAATCCATTTAACTCGATCAAGCACTCCTTGTGAATGCCCGTGGGCTGTATCAACTACAATAATATCAATATCTGATGCAGCAAGAAGTTCAACGCGTTTCTCAGTGTCAGCACCAACTCCAACCGCTGCACCAACTCTAAGTCTTCCCTTAGCATCCTTGCAGGCATTTGGATGGTCAGTGGATTTCTGAATATCTTTAACAGTTATGAGTCCTTTGAGATTATCTTTGTCATCTATGACTAACAGTCTTTCAAGTCTATGCTGATGAAGAAGCCTCATAATTTCATCTTTTTTAGCACCTTCTTTGACTGTAATCAGTCGTTCTCGCGGAGTCATGATATTTTTAATCGGTTGTTTTAGATTCTCTTCAAACCGTAAATCTCTATTTGTAATAATGCCTACAATTTTTGAGTCTTTTATGACAGGCAGTCCCGATATTTTATATTTACGAGTTAGCTGAATAACTTCATCTACAGTCATGTCGGGATCAATTGTTATTGGGTCATTTACCACACCTGACTCAAAACGTTTTACCTTTGCTGCATGCTCTGCTTGTAGTTCAGGTGACATATTTTTATGGATAATCCCAAGCCCACCTTCTTCTGCTAATGCAATGGCTAAGTTTGATTCGGTAACAGTATCCATCGCTGCAGATATAAGCGGGATATTTAAAGCAATTTTTTTAGTGAGTTGTGTTTTTAGTGAAACATCTTTTGGAAGTACATTCGAGTGAGCTGGAACTAGAAGTACATCATCAAATGTAAGTGCTTGTTGTATTGGACGCATGTGTTTTCCTTTTCGCGCAAAAAGAGATTATACAGAAAAGGTTGAATCGAATCGAGTAAAAATAACAAATTACCTATTTTTTTTTATATTGTTGTCTGCAGCAGCTCTTTTACGACGAATTTCCTTAGGGTCAGCGATGAGAGGCCTATAAATTTCAACACGATCACGGTCTCGGAGAGGGTGGTCTAGCGTTGTTATTTTTCCAAAAATTCCTACTGGATGATCGTCTAGGCTAATTCCGTGGAATTCATTTAGGATTCCTGATAACTCTATAACTTCTTTAACTGTTATGCCATTTTTAACCTTTATTGAAATTATCATTTGTCTTTCTGGTGTAGCAAATGCTACTTCAATGACAATTTGATCAGACATCGCTGTCCTTGTTAGCCTTTTGTACAAAGTTATCAATAAATGTATTTGCGATTATATTAAACACAGGTGATATAAGTTTGTCTAAAATTATATTGCTAAACTCGTAATGTAATTCCAGCTCTATTCTGCATGCATCTTCTTCTATTTCAATAAACTGCCAGCGGCCTTCAAGCATTTTGAACGGGCCATCAATAAGTTTAATGAGCATTTGTTCGGGGTAAATTTTAACATTCTCGGTGGTGAATGATTGTTTTACTCCTTTGTAGTTGATTTGAATAGTTGCGCGGGTTATTTTATCGGTTCTCGCAATTACTTTTGTATCGCCACACCATGGAAGAAAGTTAGGATATTCCTCAACAAGATCTACCAGCTCGAAAAGCTTTGCTCTAGAGTGGAGCACTATGGCATGTTTTTTAATTGTGACCATGGAATTATAAGATTAAAGTTAGAGTACAATTATACGTTTAATTGGTTACATATTGATGAGTATTGTTCAAAATAAGAAAGCTTTTCATGACTACTTCATAGAAGATAAGTATGAGGCAGGTATTGTTCTTGAGGGTTGGGAAGTTAAAGCAATCAGAGATAACCGTGCACATATTAAAGAAGCTTATGTAATTATCCAAAAAGGTGAAATTTATCTCTTAGGTTGCCATATAACTCCCATGGGTAATGCTTCAACCCATATCAACCCAGAAAATATTCGTACTAGAAAATTGCTTCTTAAGGACGAAGAGATTGCCAAGTTAATAGGCAAAGTAGAGCGTTCAGGGTATACATTGGTCCCATTAGACTTGCATTTTAAAAGAGGCTTTATTAAGTGTGAGATAGGGCTGGCAAAAGGAAAAAAACAATACGATAAGAGGGCAACAGAGAAGGAAAAAGACTGGAACCGAGAGAAAAATAGGATCATGAGGGCAGCCAACAAGGGAAAGTAGTATAATGAGAACTTGTTTTGGGGCTGACCAGGTTTCGACGTGGGTTACAAAGCAGAATAGTGCATACCGAGGCTTCTAGGTACCTCGTTAATAAACTAGAAAACAAAGTAATCGCAAATGACGATAACTACGCTTTAGCTGCTTAATTCCAGCTAAACGCTGTCCCGATATGTCACTCGCTCGGGTTACAGCGTCATATAGAGAGACTCGGGAATTATTGGGTTACTTAATAATTTCTTAAACTAAGGTAACTCGCTTTTATATTCGCTTGCTTGTTGGTGGAGTAGAAGTTAAACATAAACAACATAGCTATGTATGTAGACCTACCTGTAGAGGATTTGCGGACGGGGGTTCGATTCCCCCCAGCTCCACCAATTTATAAAGTATAAACCCTTGATTTAAGAGGGTTTTTTCTTATATTCTAAACCAAATATAACATATGATATGTCAAATGATATGTCAAATATGCAAGAAAACTGTATTAATTCCTACCACTCAAAACCCATTTGCCCACTTCGTGTGCCAAATCATACGTCATTTGTGTCAACCAAAACTAGGAATTTGATTTCTTCATTATGTTAGTAGACAACCAATTTTATTAAGGTAAACCCATAATTATAAAAGGGTTTTTTTTTGACATTTTCAAAACAAGCAACTAATATAATAAAAAAACATGGAGAAACCTATGACACAAGAAAAATGTAACTGCAATTGTAAAGCTTCAAAATGTTGTACAGAAAAAACTTGCTCTTGTTGTAAAGACAAATGCTGTTGTAAAAATTAATTATTCAATCTAACTATTTTGCTTTTTTAGTGTTTTAAGGGTTCTCTACAATTAATCTGAGGCCTATCACTACTTTCAGCATTTTATGTAGGTAAAAGTTTATTATAAAGTTAAAAAAATATGAGTGAGAGAAGTGAAGAATTGCCCAACGAAATGTTTAATGACAACGAATCCTGTTGTAGCGACACGAGTTGCTGCCCCCCAAAAACTCCAATCACAAGGGATACTCCAAAGATTGGACGTAATGATCCTTGCATTTGCGGTAACGGACGTAAATTTAAGAAATGTTGTGGAAAAAATATATAAGTATTTAAAAAGTGAATTTTTAAGTATTACATTTGGCTATTCACATAACATTTAAAACTTCCTTGAAGAATCTGTCTTTTATATTGATTATGATTTATTTTCTTTAATTCAATACTTTCTATTTCAAAGCGAGTCCCACAAGTTTTATTAACCTCTTTTTTAAATTCTTCTTTCAAATTATTAGAATTAGCGTTTTCTGTAATTGATATGCTATATCTATCTGAACCTAGAGACTCTAATTTAACTACTGAGGTATTAGATTCTTTAGCAAATAATAGGTATGGAAACAAAAATAAAATTAAAAGTAGTTTCTTCATAACACCACTTTACTCCCAGTCAATAAAGCGGGAAAATTAAGTTTAAGTAAGTTTATTAAACATAAATTAGTTATCTTTTTGAAGCCTCAATTGCTTGTTCAACATCCTCAATAATGTCATCAATATGCTCAATACCCACTGAAATTCTTATCAAGTCTTCGCTAACCCCTGCTAAAACCTTTTGTTCTGGAGTTAATTGTCTATGTAATGTTGATGCTGGATGGCAAGCAAGTGATTTTGCATCTCCCATACTTAGTACCCTTAAAATCATTTGAAGTGCGTCAATAAATTTAGCCCCAGCTTCAACCCCACCTTTGATACCAAAACTGACAATCCCAGATGCCTGACCATTGGTTATTTTTTTACAAACATCATTATATTTATCATTAGGTAGTGCAGCATAATTTACCCATTCCACACGCTCATGATTTTGTAAATATTTTGCTAGCGCTAGTGCATTCTGGCAATGTCGCTCCATCCTTACGCCTAATGATTCAAGCCCGAGCATTATTATATAGGCGTTATTGGGAGATAAACATGCACCTGTTTCTCTTAAAGGAACAACACGACAACAACCAATAAAGGCAGCAGGTCCAAATTGTTTGGTGTATATAACTCCATGATAAGAAGGGTCTGGTTCGTTCAGCATAGGAAATTTCTTTGCTTCTTTAGCCCAATTAAATTTCCCAGAATCAACAATAATTCCACCAATTGTCGCTCCGTGACCATCTATGTATTTTGTAAGAGAATGAACAACAATATCTGCGCCAAAATCAATAGGCCTACATAAATAAGGTGTGGCTACAGTATTATCCACAATCAAAGGGATACCATGCTTGTGAGCAATATCTGCAAACTTTTTTAGGTCAATAATATTTCCTAAAGGGTTGCCAATTGACTCACAATATATAGCTTTAGTTTTTTCATCTATCGCCTCTTCAAGACCCTTAAAATCTGCCCCATCAACCATTTTTACATTAATGCCCTGCTTAGGGAAGCTATGAGTAAAACAGTTATATGTTCCTCCATATAGCTGATTGGTGCTTACAATATTATCGCCTGCCCTTGTAATGGTCTGAATAGCATATGTAATTGCAGCCATACCAGATGCAACAGATAAAGCAGCAACCCCGCCTTCCATTTCCGCGACTCTTTTTTCAAGAACATCGTTAGTAGGATTTCCTATTCTTGAATAAATATTTCCTTCGACTTTAAGGTCAAATAAATCTGCACCATGCTGTGTATCATCAATGGTAAACCCTGAAGTTTGATAAATTGGGGTTGTTGCTGCTTTTTGGTCGTTTTTGTCTGATTCATAACCATGATGAAGTGCTATTGATTCAAGTTTCATATACCTTCCTTTAATTATTTGAAATCTACTGCTCCGTCGTTAATTTTGGTCCATTTAAAAATTAAATATTCTAGTAAATAATTTGAGTTATAAAACTTATAGGATCTATTAGGGAACTTATCAATTGATCTTAGAACATAATTTGCTTCTATTGCTGGCTTTGATTTTTTACCCATATATTTTGGAGTACAATTCGTCAATTTCTTTTTCTTCATATACTGCAGTGTTCTACAAATACGCTGACTAACTATTTCACATCTAGCAGTCCAACTAAAATTTATATATCCAGTATGAGCAAAAAGATTAGGTATGCCACTAAACATCATTCCACGATACCAACTAGTTTCGTTGATATTTATTTTCTTATTATTAATAAAAATATCAATACCACCTAACAATTGTGCATTAAGGCCTGTAGCCATAATTGTAAGATCGCAGTCAATAATTTTTCCATTTTTTAATTTAATTCCAGTTTTTTCCCAACTACTAACTTCTTGATGCTCTACTGATACTTTGTTTGTCTTTACAGAAATAAAATAATCATTATCTAAACTGCAAGCAGGTCTTTGATCCCAATAATCATAAGCAGGGACGTTGGTATTATCGTAATAAGGATACTTAGATAAAATTTTCTTTTTATAGGATTTTTTAAATAGTCTGCTATGAAAATAATCTATTAAGGTTTCATATGTTTTATAAAGTCGAGTTGATTTTTCTTGACCATCAACATTTACAATCCATGCAGGACTTCGTTGGATTAATGTTACTTTTTTAGCTTCTTTTACTACTGCAGGTGTCATAGTAACTGCAGTACACCCACTTCCAATAATAGCGACATTCTTATCTTTAAATTCTATATCTCCCCAATCTTGGGTATGTACAATTTTTCCTTGGTATTTATTTTCATCTTTAAACTTTGGAAAATTAGGGCGCTTATAGTCACGTGATCCGGTGCAGCAAATAACATATTGACTAGTAAAATCCTTAGAATTAGTTTTTGTTATCCATTGATTATCATTCCAAGATAATGATGTAACTTTTGTATCAAAAAATATATGCTCTCTAATATTAAACTTGTTCGCTGTATCAGTTAAATATTTTTTGATGTCTTTCCCTTGGCCTATTATTGGTCCTTGCCAAGGATTAAAACTAAATCCATAGGTATACATATCAGTATCTGAGCGGACACCAGGGAATTTCATCTGATCCCACGTACCACCTAAATCATTTCGCGCTTCTATTATTTTGTACGAGATATTAGGGAATTTTTTTTGTAAGTAATAGGCTGTTGTTATTCCGGCTATTCCGGAACCAATAATGATTACATCTATTTTCTTCATTGTAGTATCAATTTAATTATTAGAGTGGTTGACAACAAGATCTAACCATAATTCAATTTTTATATCCGTATTATGATCGCGCATAGTATTAAATCCATTACTTTTTTGAAAGTTTAAGTTCAAATTGTTCGTACACTTACAAAATGATAACAGATTTAACGAATAGATTTTACATAGTGCTTGAAGAGCACTCATTTAATTTTTTTGCTCGATGAGGGAAATTATGGTTACTAAAGCCTTGTATTTAATAAGAGTTTCAATTAATATTTGCCGAATGTTTAAAAACTATTTATACACCTTTGTTATGCTTTTCAGTCTGCTATTTAATATACAGACTGGTTATGCCCATGATATTGAACACATAGATCATGAATCACATCATAGTTCCGCTGATTGTGGGGATTGTCTTCTAAATTATCACTTAGATAAGTCAAATGACTTATCTACTCATATTGAGTATGATTTTTCAATTCATACTAAACCTAAGGACAACTATCTCATAAGCAAGACTTTTGTTTATAGGTTTGTTGCCTATCAGTCCCGAGCCCCATAAAAATTCTTGTAAAAAATTAAGTTTTAATTAAGTAATTTAATACAAGGAATATTGTTATGCGTACTTTTATATTTATGTGCGTAGTTTTTTCATGTGGTTTGTTACATGCAGAAGCTAAGCGTTCATTAGAGTTAAATGAAATACCAGTTACAGCAAACCCACTTAATTTATCAAGTGATGAAATAGTTCGCCCTATTCATATAATGAATGGTGTGGAATTACAAAATAAGAAAAGCTCATCCTTAGGATCAATGCTTGACAGTGTTCCAGGAGTTAGTAACAACTCTTGGGGTGACAATGTTGGACGTCCTGTTATTCGTGGTATGGACAGAAATAGAGTCCAAATACTTAATAATGGCATGCAACTTAAAGATGTCTCTAATCTTTCAGGCGATCATGCAACTTCTCTTGATGCTTTATCTTCTGAACAAATTGAAGTTGTAATGGGACCTGAAACTATTATGTATGGAGGTGGTGCAGTAGGTGGAGTTATCAATATTATTGATCATCGTATCCATCCTGAATTTGTTGATGGAATAGTTGGCAAATATGATGTAAGCATAGGTGGTCCAAATAATGGAACCTCTAGCTCTATGTTAGTAGATATCGGTGCTGATAATTTTATGTGGCATTTTGATCTATATGATCGTGATTCTAAGAGCATAAAAATTCCTGGTTTTTCTGTATCTAAAAAATTAGCTGAGTCTGATTCAGAATTTACTAGGAGCAAGTATGGTAAAGATAGCCTACAAAATTCTTATAACGAAACTTTAGGTGGAGGGGTAGGTGCTACTTACTTCTTTGATAATGGTCATACAGGTTTCTCTTATGCCAAACATGAGCAAGAATACGGGACTATCCTTGAGAACGATGCATTTATTGATTTAGAGTCTGATAACGTTAAATATGAACTTGAAATGCGTGACCTCTCTAATTTTGTCAATAAATTTAAGTTTAATGTAAGTCATACTGACTATGAGCATTTTGAAATGGAAGGGCCTACAGAAATTGGATTAGATTTTTTTGATAGAGGTACCGATGTCAAAGTTGAGATAATTCACTCATTGCTATCTAAATCAGGTGGTGCAGTTGGACTTAATTTTGGTTCATCAAAATTTTCTCAAAATACTAAGCCTTATGCGCCGAACAACAAACGGCAAAATGTTGGACTTTATGCTCTAGAAGGTATTGCAGTAGGTAGTCATAAATTTACTGTGGGCTTTAGGCACGATTATCATGATTATGAAGCTAATGCCTTTACCAGTGATGATGGTGCACCGACAGAAGGAGGTGATGAAGGGAGTACTAGTTTTGCTGCAACTGAAAAATCATTTCATGCTACAAGTTTTTCAGTTGGTTCGACTTCAAAAATTAATGATAAATGGACATTAGCATTTAATGTTGCCCATAGTGAGAGAGCGCCGAATCATGATGAATTATTTGTTTACGGTGAACACCATGCTACAGAAACTATTGAACACGGTGATCGTACATTATCTGATGAACGTTCTAACTCTGCAGAAGTTACATTAAGTTGGGCAGACCAAGGTAATGCCTTTTCAATATCACCTTACTTTATGGATTTTAGTAGCTACATCGCATTATTAGATACAGGGGTTGTTCAATACCATGAGCATGATGGTGAAGAAGAAGCATTACCTGTCTTACTTCATCAAAATATTCCTGCTGATTTTTATGGCTTTGAATTTCAAGGCAATATAAACTTGGCTGGAAATTATGGATTTAATTATTGGGGTGACTACGTAAGAGCTAAGAATAAAAATGGTGGTGATCTTCCAAGAATTCCTCCATTAACTCTGGGATCTGGATTGTCTTATCAAGTTAATGCCTTGCAGGCAAGTATAAATGTAGAGCATAATTTTAGTCAGACTAATATTGGACCTCAAGAATTAAAGACTGATAGCTATACCAATTTGTCACTGATCATGAATTATGATTTACCTTATATGCAAGGAGTTAATGCATTTATTAAGGGTGAAAATCTCTTAGATGAAGAAAGAAGAGACCATGCCTCTTATCTAAAAGATAAGGTCCTAATGGGCCAGAGGTCTATTATGGTTGGTATTACAGGTTATTTTTAATTTATAAATTACTAAACCACATCCTGCATATTTTAATATGAGAGTTTCATTTACTATGGGCAGGATGAGGTGCGGTAATCTGAGTTACTAGACTGATAACAAGAAGGGAAGAATAAAAGCAAAGAGAAATCCAATAGTAAAGATTCCTAGTGATAAAAAATACATAATTAGAGATACTCTTCGAGTTTTTTTACATTCATTCGCTAATTTTTTATCTGCAGGACACGGTAGATTTTTTACAAGGTATTGAATTATCCCAGAAATTATTAACATGATAAATGCACCAATGAATATTGGTATTTTATAGGTAGAAAGAATAATTAATTTCGGAAATATTGAAATCAATGAACTTAGAGCAGCTCCCGCTCCAATTGAAACCAAGAGGGCAGGTAATGCACAGCAAATAATAGTCCCGCTACTAGTAAATAATGTAAGATAATTGACTATTTTGTTGGACTTAATTACATGTAATTCGTTATTTGGATTCATATCTTTTTTTAATCACACTGACAGGTTCAGCAATGACCTCAATCTTTTTAACATCATAGCCGGATTCAGTAATAATTCTTCTAATTAGTTTCTCGTCTATACCCTTTTTATCTGTTGTCTCTATCGCGACAAAATAATCCTCTAAATTGACAAAAACAGCATTTACATTTTTAACGGACTCAAAGCTTTTTTCTATACCTTGTGCACAAAAAGCACAAACCATTCCAAGAATCTCAATTTTTTGAGTCAATGCATAGCTATTCATACTAAAAAAAATCATACATAACAATATTACTTTTTTCATTATTAAATCTCCTAAAATGTATACATTATATGAAAAGAGGGGTCTCCATCATTTGTCATACCTGCATCCATAAAAACTGCCTTATTTATTAATCTTAATGTAGAGATATACTCAATTTTATTTAATATGCTGTTGGTGTTTTTTGCCTTTAAAATAATCCATGGTTGTGTTTCGTTATAGCCTGTCTCATAGAATGAAAATCCACCTTCAATCTTGGTTGTATCAAAATTCTCGTGACCTACTCTTAAAATCTGGTGTGAGACTAAACCAAACAATCTTTTTGTTTCATAATCAAACTGTAATGTAGGACTCAGGTAAGAGTGATTGTCTTCCTTAAGACTGTTCTTAACATTAATCCTTCCAACATCAGTATAAAGCCATAAGTTGGTTTGAGAGTTAATTGCATTTATTCTCATCAATTTTCTTAAATGAAACATCCCTTTAGCTTTTAACTTGTACCCATTCCCTTTGCTTTCATATGCCTTTAGGCCAAGAGCATACTTTGGTGTCATTACGTAACTTGACTCTATACTGGAATAGTTTTTGCTAGCTGTAGCCATAGTAGTTACAGAGCCTTTGAAGCTCATCGGTGCAGCACTTAGTATTGATTGATGGCTAGCTAATAAAAAAACTAATATTATGTAAAAACTATTCATTGCTGTAATAATAATTCAATTAGATTGATAATAAATAAATAAATAAATAAATTAAATAGAAAGAGTAGATTATGAAGTCAATTGAATTAATATATGTTTTTTTTGTCAAGTTAGTATGTCAATCTTATTAAAAATTATCATTGCGGTTATC
>JAQWQF010000020.1 GCA_029244935.1 Methylophilaceae bacterium
TTATTGAATTCATTTTTTTCTAGTGCCTTAGTGAAGGTTATGGGTTTGTAAATTTTAGGAATTATAGATCTTCCAGACTGCTCACAGGCAGAAATTAATACTTGCTGCCAATGCGCTAGTTTCTTTTCTACCCTTGTTGCATCTAATTTTATAATACTTCGAATGCTATAAATTGGATGAATTTCATTTATTCCAAGTTCCGTCGCTTTTTGAATAATCCAGTCCATTTTCTCGTTCGTTGATAGTGATTGAACTAATGTTATTTTAATAGGTGATTCTGAATGATTCTTATTCTTTGCCTTAACATTTACTTGTAATCTTTTCTTTTCAATACTAATAACCTCAACTTCATAATCAAAACCATCTCCATTAAATATAATAAATCGCTCTTTAATTTTAACTCTAATTACCTGTAAGGCATGATGAGCTGTAGAATCATTTAAATAGATATTTTGATTTATTTCTAGCGTGTCTGGATGGTAAAATCGTTTCATAAGTTTAATTATGATACAGAATGGAGAAAAAATTTGGCAAGCTTAATAACACCATTATGTAAGTTCGGATGGAAGGCGAAAGATTTTAACCTACTTAGTACTGATGGAAGTTATTGGACACCATCTAAAGCTCTTGGTAAAAAGGGGCTCGTAGTTATGTTTATTTGTAACCATTGTCCATATGTTAAAGCCATATTGGATAGATTAATTATTGACATAGAAGAATTGAGTACAATTGGAGTTAATGCAATAGCCATTTCGAGTAATGATGTAGAGAACTATCCAGATGATTCTTATGAGAACATGCAAAAAATTTCATCAGAAAGGAATTTCAATTTCCCATATTTATTTGATGGTACTCAACAAGTAGCGAAAGATTATAATGCTATATGTACCCCTGATTTTTTTGGATTTAATCAACAGTTAGAGCTTCAGTATCGTGGTAGGTTTGATTCAACAGGAAGAGGAGAGCCTTCAGAAAGCTATGAGCGTGATTTATTTAATGCTATGAAACTTATAGCAAAAACAAATTCAGGGCCTGTTGAGCAGTTACATAGCATAGGCTGCTCAATAAAATGGAAGGAAATAAATCAGATTTAAAGTTTAGATACCTTGATTGAATGGCCACTTTAGGGAATAATTTACTTTTTAGTTTAGCGCAACATATAAAAAAACATTTCATCCTATTTTCATTACTAGGATACAAGTTAATTTTGGGAGGCAACATGGCAACAAGACAAGATTTAGCAAATGCAATTCGGGCGCTATCAATGGATGCTGTACAAAAAGCAAGTTCTGGGCATCCAGGCGCACCCATGGGGATGGCCGAAATTGGAGAGGTTTTATGGAATCATCATTTAAGTCACAATCCAAATAATCCAGAGTGGGCAAATCGTGATCGCTTTATTTTGTCAAATGGTCATGGGTCGATGCTAATTTATTCTTTACTTCATTTGACAGGCTACGATTTACCAATGAAGGAAATAGAAAGTTTCAGACAGCTTCACTCAAAATGTGCAGGACATCCAGAATACGGATATGCACCAGGAATTGAGACAACAACTGGTCCATTAGGTCAAGGCATTAGTAATGGAGTAGGTTTTGCTATGGCTGAGAAGCTTATGGCAGATCAATTTAATAAACCAGGTCACGATATAGTGGATCATCATACATATGTATTTTTAGGTGATGGTTGCTTAATGGAAGGAGTATCTCATGAAGCATGTGCTCTTGCAGGGACTTGGGGCCTAGGTAAATTAATAGCACTCTGGGATGATAATGGCATTTCTATAGATGGTCATATTGAGGGGTGGTATACAGATGATACTGCTGGACGTTTTGAGTCATATGGATGGCACGCAATTCGTGATGTAGATGGACATGACCCTGAGGCAATTGATAAAGCAATTCAAGAAGCTAAAAAAGTAACAGATAAACCTACATTAATTTGTTGCAAGACAATTATTGGTAAAGGTTCTCCTAATAAATCTGGCTCACATGATTGTCATGGCGCTGCATTAGGTGAAGAAGAAGTTGCATTGGTTAGAAAAGAATTAGGTTGGGATCATCCACCATTTGTTATTCCTCAAGATGTATATGATGGCTGGGATCAAAAAGAAAAAGGTCATGCGAGGGAAGAGGAATGGAATAAGAAATTTGAAGCATATGCTCAAGATTTTCCTGAGCTAGCTTCTGAATTTAAGAGAAGAATGGTTGGAGAATTACCCGCTGACTGGAAAAAAATATCTGCTGGAATTATTCAGGATGCTAACGAAAAGGCAGAAAAAGTAGCTACCAGAAAAGCATCCCAGAATGTTATTACAGCGCTTGCTCCTGTTTTACCAGAATTTGTTGGGGGTTCGGCTGATTTAACGGGATCAAATTTAACTAGCTGCCCTAGTTTTCAGCATGTAAGTGGAGCTAAGGCAGGTAATTATATTTCATACGGCGTAAGAGAGTTTGGGATGGCTGCAATTATGAATGGCATTGCACTTCATGGGGGCTTAATGCCTTTTGGAGGTACCTTCCATATGTTTACAGACTATATGAGGAATGGTATGCGAATGGCTGCATTAATGAAGCAGCGTGTTATATATGTTTTGACTCATGATTCAATTGGACAAGGGGAAGATGGGCCAACCCATCAACCTATTGAAACAACATCAGGATTAAGATTTATACCTAATATGGAGGTTTGGAGACCATGTGATGCAACAGAAACTGCAACAGCATGGGTTGCAGGTATTGAAAATCAAGAAAATCCAACTAGCCTTGTACTAAGTAGACAAGGTATGGGATTCCATTCTAGAAGTGAAGATCAAATTGCTAATATTAAAAAAGGCGGTTACGTTCTATCAGATTGTGATGGAGATGCTAAAGTAATTTTGATTGCAACAGGTTCTGAGATAGATCTAGCTGTGGGTGCCCAAGAAGTATTAAAGGCAGAAGGTATTAATGCGCGCGTCGTTTCTATGCCTTGTACGCAAGTATATGATCGTCAGGATAAAAATTATAAAGATAGCGTTCTTACGCCAGGCATTAAGAGAGTATCAGTAGAGGCAGGTGTAACAGACTATTGGAGAAAATATGTTGGTCTAGATGGAGCTTGTGTAGGTATAGATAGCTATGGCGAATCTGCACCAGGAAAAGCTGTTTTTGAACATTTTGGCTTTACTGTTGATAATGTGGTTACAACAGCTAAATCGATCCTATAGTTTAAAAGTTATATAAATTAATATTACAGGACCCAAATTAAGTTATCTTTAGTTATAAGGTAATTTATTTTAATGGGTCCCGTAAATTTCTTGAAGGAACAGAATGTCAATTAATATAGCTATTTCTGGTTTTGGTAGAATAGGTCGCTTGGCCCTAAGAGCCGTTTATGAAACGAATCGACAAGAGGACATTAAGGTTGTTGCCGTTAACTGCAGTCGTGGTGATGTCAAAAGTAATGCACACTTATTAAAATATGATACTGCTCATGGCAGATTTAATGAGAAAGTTGAGGTTGATAAAGATGCATTTATTATCAATGGCGATAGAATTCAGTATTTAAATACAAGAAACCCAGAAGAATTAGACTGGAAGAAATATAATGTTGACCTTGTACTAGAATGCACAGGAGCTTTTAGAAGCAAAAAAACATGTCAAGTGCATCTTGATAATGGAGCTAAGAAAGTATTAATTTCAGCGCCCGGTGAGGAAGATATAGATGCGACAATTGTCTATGGTGTTAACCATCAGGAATTAAAATCATCTCATCAAGTTGTTTCAAATGCATCATGTACTACAAATGGATTAGCCCCGATCCTAAAAGTGATTCAGGATCAATTAGGAATCGAAAGAGGTCTGATGACGACTATTCATTCGTATACCAATGATCAGGCATTACTTGATAATATGCATTCTGATATTCGTCGAGCTCGATCAGCAGCTGCATCTATGATCCCTACAAAAACAGGTGCTGCCTCAGCCATAGGCCTGGTTATACCAGAATTGAAGGGTAAGTTAGATGGTGTGGCCATAAGAGTGCCAACTACAAACGTATCGATTGTTGATTTGACTCTTAATACTCGGGAAAAAGTAAGTAAAGATGATTTAAACAAATTAATGAAAAATGCCTCAGAAAATGAATTTAAAGATATTTTAGTTTATAACGACGAACCATTGGTGTCAGTAGACTTTAATCATACCGAAGCTTCTTGTTTTTTTGATGCAACCTTAACTAAGGTATCTGCAAATGGTAAGTTAGTAAAAGTTTTTAGTTGGTATGATAATGAGTGGGGTTTTAGTTGTCGTATGCTAGATACAGCGTTAGCAATGATGAGTGCAAAGTAATATAACTCGCTATGAACCAAATTACCGATTTCAACATTAAAGACAAACGAGTCTTTATAAGGGCTGATTTAAATGTTCCGATGCGTTCGGGTAATATTTCATCAACAAACAGAATCCAAGCATCCCTCCCAACAATTAAATATGCTCTTAAATCTGGTGCAAAAGTGATGATCACTTCTCATTTAGGTCGGCCTGAAGAAGGCTACTTTAATGAAGAAGATTCGCTTGCTCCTGTCGCACATTATTTAAGTCAAATATTAGATATGAAGATTCCGCTTATCAAAGACTGGACAATTAAAGAGTTTACTGTCGAATCAGGTGAAATGGTGGTGCTAGAAAATTGTAGATTTAATGTAGGTGAAAAAGAGAATGATACCGTGCTTTCAAAAACCTATGCAGATTTAACAGACATTTTTGTTATGGATGCTTTTGGCACAGCTCATAGAAAGCAAGCTTCTACCTATGGAATCGCTGAATTTTGTCCTCAGGTATGTGCTGGTATGCTATTTGCAAAGGAACTTGAAGCCCTAGATAAAGTTATGTCTATACCAAAATCTCCTATGGTAGCTATCGTTGGTGGTAGCAAGGTCTCTACAAAACTTAAAGTTCTGGATAGTCTTTCAGATAAGGTAGATCAGTTAATTTTGGGTGGAGGTATAGCTAATACTTTTTTGAAGGCACAAGGTTATAATATCGGCATGTCGCTTTGTGAAGATGAATTTATTCCTTCAGCTAAAAAGATTATTCAAAAACTTGAATCTAGAGGAGCAACGCTCCCAGTAGTGACTGATGTGGTATGTGGAAAAAAATTTCATGAAAATGAGGTGGCTGTAGTTAAGAATATCAAGAATTTAGAATCAGATGATATCATCTTTGACTTGGGTCCAATCTCAATGATATCTATAACTAAAAAGATTAAGCAAGCTAGGACTATTTTATGGAATGGACCCATAGGTGTCTTTGAATTCAAACAGTTTTCTAAAGGTACTGAAACCCTAGCTCTTGCTGTTGCAAATTCGATGGCATTTTCATTGGCTGGAGGAGGCGATACTATTGCTGCTATTGAGGCTTTTGGGATGGAAAAAAATATTTCATATGTATCTACTGCAGGCGGTGCATTTCTTGAGTTTGTCGAAGGTAAAAAATTACATGCTATTGAAATTTTAGAGAGACGGACGGGTTAAGCTTTGACCCTTTTACAAACAAATCTAAAAAGCTTATCTCTTCTTCATCAGGGTAAGGTTCGAGATATTTATAATATTAGCGATGAGAAGATGTTAATTGTCACCACAGATCGTTTGTCTGCATTTGATGTAATTATGAATGAACCCATACCGAATAAGGGAAGAGTCTTGACACAGATGTCTAGCTTTTGGTTTAAGAGACTTAATGGTATCGTTTCAAATCATCTTCTGGATGATGATCCTACAAGCTTTGTATCTAAGGATGAAGTTCGACATATTCAAGATCGATCAATTGTGGTTAAGAAACTTAAGCCTATTCCAATCGAAGCTATTGTCAGGGGATATTTGGTTGGAAGTGGTTGGAAAGAATATCAACAAGATGGTACTATCTGCGGTATTAAATTACCAATAAACTTACAACAAGCATCAAAGTTAGATGCACCAATCTTTACACCCTCTAGTAAGGCTAAAGTAGGAGACCATGATGAGAATATTTCATTGGCTGAATATTACGCTTTAATTGGTAAAGATTTGGCAGACCAGATTATTAAAATTAGCCTATCACTTTATAAGGTAGCATCAGACTTTGCAGAGTCTAAAGGTATTATTATTGCCGACACAAAGTTTGAATTTGGACTAGATTCCAATGGTAAGATTCATTTGATAGATGAAGTTCTAACCCCTGACTCTTCACGTTTTTGGCCAAAAGATAAGTATCGGCTTGGTATATCCCCACCCAGTTATGACAAACAGTATGTTAGGGATTGGCTGGAATCTTCACATTGGAATAAGTTGCCCCCAGCTCCTGTATTGCCGAAAAAGGTTATTACTAACACAGCTGATAAGTATCTAGAGGCGTACACTCAATTAACTGGTCAATCACTATAATTTAGATAAAAAAAACCTACCATTAGGCAGGTTTTTTTGTTAAAAACTTTTATTACGTCAGAACAGGAAGAACTGGAACAATTAATAATGCGACAATATTAATAATCTTGATTAATGGATTAATCGCAGGACCTGCAGTATCTTTATATGGATCACCTACAGTATCGCCAGTTACTGAAGCCTTGTGAGCCTCTGAACCTTTTCCACCGTGGTTTCCATCTTCAATATATTTTTTAGCATTATCCCATGCCCCACCACCGGTACACATTGAAATAGCTACGAATAGACCTGTAATAATTGTACCCATTAGTAATCCACCTAGCGCTTGAGCTCCCAGGAAATAACCAACTAAAATTGGAACAGCTACAGGAAGTATGGACGGAATAACCATTTCTTTAATTGCAGCAGTAGTTAATAAATCAACTGCTCTTTCATAATCAGGCTTACCTTTTCCAGTCATAATTCCTTTGATAGTCTTAAACTGTCTTCTTACTTCTTCAACTACTGAAGCTGCAGCACGACCAACTGCTTCCATAGCCATAGCTGCGAATAAGAAAGGAATTAGACCCCCAATAAAGAGACCAATAATCACCATTGGCTCACTCAAACTAAAGGTAATATTATGTCCATACTCTGTCAATTTATGAGTGTAGTCAGCAAATAATACTAATGCAGCTAAGCCAGCTGAACCAATAGCATAACCTTTAGTCACTGCTTTCGTTGTATTACCAACTGCATCAAGTGGGTCAGTAATATCTCTTACATTTTGTGGAAGGCCTGACATTTCAGCAATACCACCAGCATTATCTGTAATAGGACCATAGGCATCAAGTGCAACAATAATACCCGCCATACTCAACATAGATGTTGCAGCAATAGCAATACCATAAAGACCACCATACTCATATGAAGCATAGATAGCAGCACATACTGATAAAACTGGTAAAGCTGTTGATTTCATTGAGATACCGATACCAGCAATTATGTTTGTTGCATGCCCTGTTTCAGAAGCTTTAGCTATATGTTTAACAGGCTTATATTCAGTTCCAGTATAGTATTCTGTAATTCCTACCAATAAAGCTGTAAGTACAAGCCCTACAACGGCTGAGTAAAAAAGATTAATAGCTGGAGTAATTTCACCATTAATAGTAATACCTTCCGGGAACATACTTAAAGTTACGTAATAAAATGCAACTGCAGATAAGATACCTGCTACTGCAAGTCCTCTATAAAGCGCTGGCATAACGTTTGTCATTTTGGCATTGGCTCTAACGAAGAAACAACCAATAATTGATGCCACGATTGAAACAGCCCCAAGCATTAGAGGATAAAGCACACCATTGGCGTCGGATACCATCAATGTACCTAAAACCATTGTAGCAATAATTGTAACTGCATATGTTTCAAATAAGTCAGCTGCCATACCAGCACAATCACCAACGTTATCACCAACGTTATCTGCGATCACTGCAGGGTTTCTAGGATCGTCTTCAGGAATTCCTGCCTCTACTTTACCTACAAGGTCAGCACCTACGTCAGCACCTTTAGTGAATATACCACCACCTAATCTAGCAAAGATCGATATTAGTGACGAACCAAACGCTAATCCTATTAGAGGGTTTAAGGCTTTGGTAGTTGATATTGATGAGCCACCAAGGTATTCATAAAATCCTGCTACACCTAATAGACCAAGACCAACAACTAACATACCTGTAATAGCTCCTCCTTTGAAGGCAACATCAAATGCTTGTGGCAAACCCTTTGTTGCTGCTTGAGCAGTTTTAACATTTGCACGAACTGAAACATTCATACCAATAAAGCCACAAGCACCAGAAAGCACAGCTCCAATAATGAAGCCAATAGAAGTAGCTGGGTCAATAAATTTCCATATAAGTGCAGCTAAAATAATACCGACAACTGCAATAGTTTTGTATTGACGAGCAAGGTATGCTGAAGCTCCTTTTTGAATAGCTTCGGCAATACTCTTCATTTTTGAGTTTCCAGCAGGTAGACCAATAATCCATTTTGACATTAATGCACCATAGAGAATTGCAAGAATCGCAGCTCCTAGGGCAATTTGAACTACAGATAATTCAGATATTGACATATTTCCTCCAATTAATAGGGACTTAAATTTAAAAGGCTCTTAAGAGCTTTAGAAATAAAAAAGTGAGATTATACCTTTTTTAATATAACTGTAAAAATATATTTGTTAAACCTTGAAATTATTAGCATTATTAGTGTTTGAGCATCATCACAAAGCCTATTAAAATTAAAAGACATGCAAACCCCCTTCGAATATTTTTATCAGAGATTTTCTGGAGCCAGTCGGCAGATAATTTAACAAAAATTAAACTTGGGATAGTTAGAAATATAATCGCTGGAATATAAATAGGCCCCAACATAGATCCTTGATTATTAGACGATGTAGGTCCCCAGGACAAAAGTATTGCAAAAGATGAGCATAAACCTATAAATAAACCTAGGCAGCTTGCAATACCGATAGACATTTTAATAGAAATACCTTTTGAAGTTAAGTAAGGAACAAATAAAGTGCCACCACCGATGCCTATTAATCCAGAAATAGATGAAAAACATAAACCAATTAAATTACTATGACCAAAAGGTATAGTTATTTTTTTTTGCAATACAATTCGTGGAAATAAAATCTTATATGCAGCTAAAAATGCATAAATAATAAAAGTGTAACGAATAAACTCTATTGGGATTTGGGGAAGATAGAATCCGATTAATGATGCGCCTATAACAACTCCAAAAATAAATTTTTTAACAATATTCCAGTCAATATTTCTATTTAAGTGATGAGATAATGTGCCAATAAAACCACTGAGGATTATTGATGTTAAGGAGCTTGCAATCCCAGTAAGTAATGCATCATCAAAAGAATAATCATGAAATCCTATTAGGGTATAGGTAACAACTGGAACAATAAATAATCCCCCTCCAATCCCAAACATACCAACAAGTGACCCAATAAAAATTCCTATTACCATTAGTAAAAAAAATTCAACCATTTCTAGATTTTATTATTTTCTTTAAGGTAGTTTTTAGGGGGGAATCATTAATTGAATCAATCAAATTACTAATTTTATTGATTGGATAACTAGGCTTAAACTTCAGATTTTTATCAATTTTTATGTTTTGGATAATAATTTTTACTTTAATTTTATTAAGTAAATTACTTTGCTCTGAATTTTTATTAATTGCATCGAGAATCTTATTTTCATAAAGTTTTAGCTTATGAGCTACAACATTAGATTTAACTTCTACAATAAGGGTTTTACCGACATGATTTTTAATGCGAACCAATGAAACTAGCTTGTCTGGAATAGAGGCGCTCATTTGTTTTTGAAGTAATTCAAGATGCTTTTTTCTTTTATTTATTTCTAAAAAAAATCTGCTTTGAAATAACTTTTTGATAGGTTCCATACTATAATGCTACATTATTTTATAAATATTTACGTTTAATGAGAATTCTTTATCTAGGTAAAAATCCAAGAAAAACAAAAGCTTTAAGTATCAATGCGATCTTATTAATTTTATTTCTTTTTGTGTGGTTGAATATTGCACTAACATATTTATACATAGAATATAAAAAAAAGACATTTATAGAAGCCTATGAAGATAATCGAATTCGATCTCAAAGTAATTTAGATTCCGGAGATATAGATTACGCTAATAATTTAAGGACTTACGCTGATCAAATGGGTGAGCTATATTCTAGAATAATACGTATTGATTCTCAGACAGAAAGACTTCAAGAAATCTTAAAAAAACAGATAGTTGGCAAGGACAAAGTACCAAAGCTTAATGAAAAAAAAGAAAAATTACCTGAAAAGATCTCTAAGAATAATAACTTAACAGGTAATCATCTTAAAAAAGAAATTACAAAACTAATGGCAAAAGTAGAGGTTAGAGAGGAGCTTTACAATACTATGGAATCTATCTTACTAAAACAATCAGTTCTAAAAGATACGCTTCCATCGCTTAAGCCTGTTAATATACCATGTTGCTCATCAAGGTATGGATGGCGTAATGACCCAATACTAGGTATACGTAAATTTCATGAAGGTATAGATTTTTCAGCTGCACATGGAGAGGAAATCAAAGCTACCGCAAGTGGCATAGTTATTGAGGCAGGGCGGGCTGTTGATTATGGGAAATACGTAAAAATAAAGCATGGAGGTGGCCTTGAAACACGATATGCACATGCTTCTAAGCTATTAGTAAAAACTGGTGATCTGGTATCTAAGGGAGAGGTTATTGCCCTTGTTGGTAATACAGGTCGATCAACTGGCCCCCATTTGCACTATGAAATAAGGTTTAAGGGTAATTCATTAGACCCTCTTAAATATCTAAAAAAATAAAATTATGCTAAAAAAAATTATACAAAATTTATTTGGAAGCCGTAATCAACGACTTTTAAAAGATTACTCAAAGAAAGTAAATAAGGTTAATGATCTGGAACCATTAATTAAGAAACTAAAAGACGAGGACTTTAAGAAGAAAACTGCTGAGTTTAGAAAGCGGATAAAGAGTGGTGAGTCATTAGATGAATTATTAATTGAGATTTTTGCATATGCACGTGAGGCCAGTATCCGTTCATTGGGGATGCGTCATTTTGATGAGCAATTAATGGGTGCTATGGCGCTTCATGAAGGCAAGATTGCAGAGATGAGAACTGGAGAAGGTAAAACACTCGTTGCAACTCTATCGGTTTATTTAAATGCATTAGCTGGGAAAGGCGTTCATGTTGTAACTGTTAATGATTATTTAGCAAAAAGAGATGCTGAGTGGATGGGGGTGCTTTATAAATTCTTGGGGTTAACTGTAGGGGTTAACCTTTCAAAAATGCCAGTTGAGGCTAAAAAACTTGCATATCAAGCAGATATTACATATGGAACTAATAATGAATTTGGCTTCGATTATCTAAGAGATAATATGGTTTATAGCAAAGATGAACGTGTTCAGCGTCCACTCCAATACGCAGTTGTTGACGAAGTTGATTCTATTCTTATTGACGAAGCTAGAACTCCATTAGTTATTTCTGGACAAGCTGAAGACAATATTGATTTATACGAAAAAATTAATAAGATTGTCCCTAGCCTCAAACGACAAAAAACTGAAGAAGGTACTGGTGATTTTTGGATTGATGAAAAAGGGAGCCAAGCTATTCTTTCAGAAAAAGGCCATGAAAAAACTGAAAGCTTACTTGTAAAGATGGGTATTTTGGAAAAAGATTCAAATCTTTATGACGCAGCTAATATCAGTTTAATTCATCATGTCAGCTCTGCATTAAAAGCCCATTACTTATTTATTAAAGATAAGGATTATGTTGTAAAGGATAGTCAAATTACAATTGTAGATGAATTTACAGGAAGAATGATGCCTGGAAGAAGGTGGTCAGATGGTCTTCATCAGGCAGTTGAGGCGAAGGAATCTGTTAAAATTCAGAGAGAGAACCAAACTCTCGCCAGTATTACATTTCAAAATTACTTTCGTATGTATTCAAAGCTGTCAGGTATGACAGGAACAGCTGACACAGAAGCATTTGAGTTTAATGAAATTTACGGGCTAGAGACAGTTATTATTCCGCCACATCGACCAACAGTCCGTATTGATAAAATGGATAAAATATATCGAACGTCAGACGAAAAATTTAATGCTGTTATTGATGATATTCAAAATTGTCACAAACGCCAACAACCAGTCTTAGTTGGAACAACTTCTATTGAAAACTCTGAGCTAGTTTCAAAGCTCCTAAAAAAAGCAAATTTAGAACATAATGTATTGAATGCAAAACAGCATGATAAAGAGGCAGATATTATAGCTCAGGCAGGTAAGCCAGGTATGGTTACCATAGCTACAAATATGGCTGGTCGTGGAACTGATATTGTTCTGGGCGGAAATATTGAACCATATATAAAAAAAATAGAGAATCCTAATCATATCTTTAAGCAGGTAAGCTCCAAAGGGGAAGATTTTAAATCTAGAGCTAAATACGATAAAAAGTTCAGTGACGATAAAAAAATAAGACTAAAAAAAGAGATAACCGAAGATTGGAAAGAAAAACAAAAGACAGTTATTAGTGCTGGAGGACTTCATATAATTGGAACTGAAAGACATGAGTCTCGAAGGATTGATAACCAATTAAGAGGGAGAGCTGGAAGGCAAGGAGACCCAGGATCTAGTGCATTTTATTTGTCGTTAGAAGATTCACTTTTAAGAATTTTTGCATCTGATCGTATTGCCTCCGTTATGGATAAACTAAATATGCCAAAGGATGAAGCTATTGAGCATAACTGGGTAAGCCGATCCATAGAAGGCGCCCAAAGAAAAGTTGAAGGAAGAAACTTTGATATAAGAAAACAGCTTTTAGAATTTGATGACGTCCCTAATAATCAAAGAAAAGTAATTTATGAGCAACGTAATGACATATTAGACAGCGAAAATTTAATAGAGCCTGTGAATAATATACTAGAAGAAGTTTTAGAAGAAACTGTATACGAATATATTCCATTAGAGAGCACTGAAGAAGCATGGGATATTGCTGGTCTTAAAAAGAGAATGCTAGCTGATTATTTAGTCGATTGTAATGTAAGTGATTGGCTAAAAAAAGAACCAAATATACCAATTGATGAAATTGCAAAAAGAATAAAAGAAATAGGTATAAATAACTATCGCGAAAAAGAAAAAGTAGCAGGTCAAGAGGCGGTTCATCATTTTGAGAGATCAGTCATACTTCAAATATTTGATCATCATTGGCGAGCTCATTTATCTTCCCTAGATCATTTGAGACAAGGTGTAGGATTAAGAGCGTATGGAGGAAAAGACCCAAAGCAAGAATTTAAAAAAGAAGCATTTTCCTTATTTGAACAATTACTTACTACTATTAAATTTGAGATTACTCGTGTACTTATGTTGGTTCAAGTTAAGAGTGAAGATGAATCAGATGGTATTGATAAAAAGAAAAATGAGTTAAATAAATCAAGCCCCTCGAATAAATCTAATGATGAAGATAATCCTGTAGTACCGGTAGACAGAAATGAACCCTGTCCATGTGGAAGTGGAGAAAAGTATAAGCATTGCCATGGAAATATAGATCCAAACATAAAAGTAGGAAGAAATGAACCCTGTCCATGTAGAAGTGGAAAAAAGTATAAGCATTGCCATGGAGGTTTAGCATAATGGCTAATGAAAAAATAAAAGAGATTAATTCTCCATGTGTGGGTATTTGTCAGTATAACAATGAAGAGTTTTGTATAGGGTGCTTTAGAACTGCAGAAGAAATTTCACAATGGACAATAATTAAAGATGATGAAAGAGAAAGAATTATGGGTGAGCTAGATACTAGGATGAAAAAACTTTTTTAGATTTATTTTTGTACTCACATAAGTTGGAGATAATACAGCTAGAACAGTTTGGATTTTTCGCCTTACATATGTACCTCCCATGTAAGATTAAAAGATGATGAGCATCAACCAAATATTCTTTTGGTGTTAATTTAGTTAATCGATCTTCAACTTCCAACGGACTGTTTCCAGCAGCAAGATTGATTCTGTTAGCTAGCCGAAAAATATGAGTATCAACGGCAATAACAGGATCACCAAAAATAGTATTTAATATTACATTTGCAGTTTTACGACCAACCCCTGGTAAGCTCTCTAAAATAACGCGGTCATGAGGTATAGCACCATCATAGTTCTTATCAATAAACTTACTGGTTAGAAAAATATTTTTTGCTTTAGTTTTATACAGACCTATATTATTGATATAACTCTCAATAGTCCTAACTGATAAATTGCTTAGTTCTTTTGCAGAACTAGCAGCATTAAATAATTTTCCTGTAGCTTTGTTCACTGATATATCAGTTGCTTGAGCAGACAATATTACTGCTATAAGTAATTGAAATGGACTGTTATATATAAGCTCTGTTTTTGCATCGGGGTTAGATTGTTTTAGAAGTGAAAATATTTCAATTCGTTTTTTAGAATTCATTTTTTTTTATTCTTTCAAGAGCTTCTGAGATAGACTTCCTTTTTTCATTTATTAATCTCGATTTTTTACTAGAGGAAGCGAGTAATTTTCTTTTAGCATTAGATTCATTTTTATCTCGTTCAATTCTATTTATTCTAAATTCATATCTAGATCTAGCTTGATTAGATTTTCTGCGGGAAATTATTTGGTTGCCATTACCTTCTTTTATAGGAAGCATTTCAATACAATCAACCGGACATGGATTCAAACATAGCTCACATCCAGTACACTCATCTTCAATGATGGTATGCATTTTTTTTGTTGCTCCTAATATTGCATCAACTGGACATGCCAAAATACATAAGGTACAACCAATGCATGCTTCTTCGTCTATGAGTGCAACAGATATTGGTTTAGTAATTCCATGTTTTTTATTTAGTGGTTTGAAATCAACCTCTAATAATTTCGCAATGTTTTTAATTCCCTCTTCCCCACCAGGCGGACATTGATTTATATCAGCCTCACCTTTAGTAATTGCAATTGCATAGGGCTTACAACCAGAGTAATTACACTGACCACATTGTGTCTGTGGGAGTATAGAGTTAATTTTTTCAACAATATTTTCAGACATGCTGACATGGTAATTGCTTTTTATAAAAAAAGCATCGATGAATGAATTTATATTTAAAGTATAATAATCAATATACTGAAATTAGTATTTAAATTTTTATAATAAAATCTAGTTTGATTCGAGAAATACTTATGGAAGATTGGCAGGAAGGCGAAATAATTGAAAATATAAAATGGACAAGCAATCTTGCTTCCATGAAAATTAAAGCAAATATAATGCCGCACCAAGCTGGTCAGTTTACAAGAATTGGTTTAATGATTAATGATGAGTTAGTTACTAGGTCATATTCATATGCAAGTTCTCCTCAGGATGAATTGCTTGAAATTATTTATATAAATATTCCAAATGGAGTCTTATCTCCAAAATTACATCAAATGAAAAAAGGAGATAAAATTCAAGTGATGAAGCAGGCTATTGGCTACTTCACATTAGATGAAGTTCCGGACGGGGAAAATCTATGGATGTTAGCAACCGGAACAGCCCTTGGAGTATTTTTATCACTTTTAAAGACACCATTGCCGTGGAAGAGATTTAAGCAAATCGTATTAGTTCATGGGGTAAGGTATCAAAATGAATTAATTTATCAAGATCTTATTGAAGAGTTAAAAAAACAATATCCCAATCAATTAATATATATTCGGTCTGTTACTAGAGAAAAGGCTGTAAATTCTTTTAATTATAGAATTCCTAGAGGAATTGAATTAAAAGAATTTCAGAATTACGCCAATATTGAAATTAATGAGAGCTCACAATTTATGTTGTGCGGAAATCCAGAAATGATTAAGGAAACTTCAACAGCCTTGAGTAGTTTTGGCTTAAAAAAAAATAGAAGAGCAAGCCCTGGCAATATTACTGTTGAAAGATACTGGACATAATTTACATTTTTGAATATATGGGGCCACTTCCACCTTCAGGGGGAACCCAATCTATATTCTGTGTTGGATCCTTTATATCGCATGTTTTGCAGTGAATACAATTCTGACTATTTATTTGTAACTTGACGTCATTACCCTCTTGTAATATTTCATAGACGCCTGCTGGGCAGTATCTCTGCTCTGGAGAGTTATATATTTTATAATTTAGGTTTATAGCAATATTTTTATCTATCAGTTTGAGATGGCACGGTTGATTAGATTCATGTCCAATATTACTTAAGCTGATCGAACTTAATTTATCAAATGTAAAAATATCATCTGGTTTTAAATAGTTAATTGGTTTGGATTTATTAATGTCTATAAGAGTTTCATGGTCAGCTTCTTTATGATGTAGAGTCCAAGGCAAGTTAACTTTATATGATGCTAGCCACATCTCAATTCCACCAAATAGCATTCCTAATATTGTTCCGTATTTTGATATTAATGGCTTAATATTTCTGACTGAATTTAAATCCTGCCATATCCATGAATCTCTAATTTTTCCTGTGTACTGCTCTAATATCTTATCTTTAATTTTTTCTGGTTTCAAAATTGCATCAACACAAGCCTCCGCACCTAATATTCCAGATTTCATTGCATTATGAGTTCCTTTTATTCTGGGAACATTAACCATCCCTGCGCTACATCCAATAAAGGCGCCACCTGGAAAAACTAATTGTGGCCATGATTGAATGCCCCCTTCATTAATCGCTCGTGCACCATAATTTATTCTTTTTGCACCGGTTAATAGCTCTTTAATTTTAGGATGAGTTTTAAAGCGCTGAAATTCATCAAACGGAGAAAGATATGCATTTGAATAATCTAGGTGAACTACAAAACCCAGAGATACCAAATCTTCATCATAATGATAGGTAAAAGATCCACCGCCTGTATCATTATTAAGAGGCCAGCCCAAACTATGTTCAACAAGGCCAGGTTGGTGTTTATTTTTATCTATGCGCCATACTTCCTTGAACCCTAACCCATACTTTTGTGGGTCACTATTTTTTCTTAAATTTAATTTTTTTTCAATAATCTTTGTAATTGACCCTCTAGTTCCTTCTGCAATAAGTGAATATTTAGCATGAATTTCAATACCTGGTACATAATTACTTGTTTCATTGTTATCAGAGTCTCTACCCATATCTCCTGTTGTAATTCCAATTAATTCTTCACTAGAATTAAAGATGGGCATTTGAGCACTAAATCCAGGGTAAATTTCAACTCCAAGATTCTCCGCTTCTTTCGAAAGCCAACCGCATAGGTCTCCTAAACTAACTATGTAATTTTCTTTGTTACTCATTATTGGAGGCATCATCCAGTGGGGTATATCCAAACTATTTTTTTCACTAAATATATTAAATCTATCTTTAGATACTTTAGTATTGAGAGGAGCACCTTTTTCTTTCCAGTCAGGAATTAGCTCAGTTAGAGCAATTGGATCAATAACTGCACCTGATAATATATGAGATCCAACTTCTACTCCCTTCTCAACAAGACAAACACTTATTTCTTTATTTTCCTTAGCTGCAAGTTGTTTAATTTTTATGGCTGCAGAAAGACCTGCTGGCCCACCACCAACTATTAAAACATCATATTCCATTACGTCACGTTCAATTGTCATAATAACCTTATATACCTATAGGTAAGTTGATTTGATCACTTCGCTCTAAACCAGCAGTCATATCGTTACACATTATTAAAAACTGTTTTATACCATTAGCCTGATATTTGCTCTTTGGCCATAAAAAATAAAAATAACGATCTAATTTAATATTCTTAACATCTAAAGCTACTAAGTTACCCCTCTTAAATTCATCTTTAAGTGCAAGTCGAGATATGCATCCAATTCCAATACCTGACTCAACTGCACGTTTTATAGCTTCGGTATGTTCTAATTCAAGTCTTATAGTCATATTTTTTTGATTTTTGCCAAAAACCCGATCAAATGTTTCCCGAGTACCAGACCCCTTTTCCCTAAGAACCCATGCTTGCTTGTATAATTCATCAATATTAATGTTTTTTTCTTTGGCAAGAGGGTGATCAGGAGCACTAAAGATTGCAAGTTCATCTGCTATCCAAGGCTTCACTTCTATATCTGGATGATCACAATCGCCTTCAATCATTCCAAGGTCTAACTCATTATTTATAATTTTTTGGATAATAGTTTTAGTATTTTGTACTTGCAGCTTTATATTGCTTCCTGGGTAAGTTTGTAAAAATTTTGCAACTAATAAATTAGTCAGATAATTTCCAATGGTTAAAGTTGCACCAATATTTATTTCTCCTAACCCAGCAAGCCCTGAAAGTTCAGATTCTATTTCCTTTGCTCTATCGAGCAACTCTATAGCTTTAGGTAACAGTTTTTTTCCAGATTCGTTGATGCTAAGAGATTTTCCAATACGATCAAATAGCTGCAGTCCAAATTGACGCTCAAGCTCCCCAAGTGAGGTACTTGTTGCAGATTGTGATAAATGTAACAACTCTGAAGCTTTAGAAACACTATCTAGGCGACTTATAGCTACAAAAATTTCTAATTGTCTTAGTGTGTATCTCATAATTTTATAGTTTATTATGCTTATCTATTTTACTGATATATTATACAGATAATCAATGAGATAAAAACTACATCAGGATGTATAATCGACGCTGCTTAAGATATAGATAGGTAATTAAAAAATGAAAATATTAGTTGCAATCAAAAGAGTCCAAGATTACAACATAAAAGTTCGCCCTAAATCTGATGGTTCTGACGTTGATCTTGAAGGCGTTAAAATGGGTGTTAATCCATTTGATGAAAATGCGATTGAAGAAGCTATTCGCCTTAAGGAAGAAGGTTTTGCTTCAGAAATAGTTGGAGTATCTATAGGGTCAAGCCTAAGTCAAGATGTACTTAGACAGTCATTGGCTATGGGTGTAGATAGAGTGATTTTAGTTGAAGCAGAAGAAGTGTTACAACCTTTGGCAGTGGCGAAAGTATTAAAAAAAGTTGTAGAAAAAGAAAAACCTGATTTAATTTTATTAGGTAAATTAGCATTGGATAGTGACGCAGGACAGACTGGTCAAATGTTAGCGGGCTTATTAAATTGTAGCCAAGCTACATTTGCTTCTTCTATTGAGATTAAAGATGGTGAAGTTTTTATTACAAGGGAGGTTGATGGAGGTACTGAATCAATAGTAACTAAAACCCCAACAGTTTTAACAGCTGACTTGAGACTTAATGAACCAAGATTTGTAAAACTTCCAAACTTAATGATGGCAAGAAAAAAACCTATTGAAACAATTAAAGTTGATGATTTAGGGGTAGATGTTTCCTCTAGATTAAATACAATTAGCGTTTCTGAGCCTCTACCTAGAAAAGAAGGCATAAAAGTTAAAGATGTTAAAGAGCTATTACAAAAATTAAATGATATTGAGGGGCTTAAGATATAAATACTTCTACAAAAATTTTAATTTTAGCTGAACATGATGGCAAGCAGCTAAATGATGCAGTTTTGAATGCTGTTGGATCAGCGCAAATTTGGAATGGATCTATTGATATCCTTATAGTTGGTGAAGGAATTGATGAAGCAGCAATTCATGCTAGCAAGCTTGATGGAGTTGATAAAATTTTAAAATTTGATGCACCTCACCTAAATCATTCACTTGCAGAAGATGTAGCTAATATAATTTTTAAAATAGGTAAAGAATACAATGTAATTATAGCGCCACATACTTGGTTTAGTCGAAATATCTTACCTCGTGCTGCAGCATTACTGGACGTTTCTATGATTTCTGATGTCTTAGAAATTAATGAAGATAATATTTATATTCGTTCAACATATGCAGGTAATGTGCACGCAAAACTTAAAAGTGATGACCCAATACAAGTACTCACTGTTCATTCAAGTAAGTTTAACGCTGTTGGTTTGAATGGAAATGCTAAAATTATTGATTCAAAGGTACCAGAAGCACTTAACCTATCAAGATGGGAAAAAGAAAAAAAGATAGAATCTGATCGACCTCCACTTATTAATGCAAAAGTAGTAATTTCGGGAGGACGTTCACTTGGGAGTGCGGAACAATTTAATGAAGTGTTGACACCTTTAGCTGATAAATTAGAAGCAGCAATTGGAGCGACTCGTGCAGCAGTTGATGCAGGTTATGCACCTAATGAAATTCAAGTAGGGCAGACAGGGGTAGTTGTAGCACCAGATTTATATATAGCAATTGGCGTATCAGGGGCCAATCAACATATTTATGGAATGAAAGATAGTAGAGTTGTGGTGGCCATTAATAATGATCCAGATGCTACAATTTTTAAATTTGCAGATTATGGTTTAGTAGCAGACTTATTTGAGGCAGTTCCAGAAATGGCTACCTTAGTTTCAAAAACATAAAGAAAGAAAACTATGAGTAAATATTCAACAGAAAAAGTTTTAAGTGTTCATCATTGGAATGACACATTATTTAGCTTTAAAACAACACGACAACAAGGCCTTCGCTTCGAAAATGGTCAATTTGTAATGATTGGCATAGAAGTTGACGGACGTCCGCTAACTAGAGCTTATAGTGTTGCAAGTCCAAATTATGAAGAACATCTTGAATTTTTTAGTATTAAGGTGCCAAACGGACCATTGACTTCAAGACTCCAACATTTACAAGTAGGGGATGATCTCTTAGTCAGTCGAAAGCCAACAGGGACACTCGTTATTCATGATTTAAGACCAGGTAAAAATTTATATTTATTAGGAACAGGAACAGGTTTGGCACCATACATGAGTCTAATTCAAGATATTGAAATGTATGAGAGGTTTGAAAAAATTATACTTGTCCATGGAGTAAGAACTGTTAATGAGCTAGCTTATGCTGATTTTATTGAAAATGAATTACCAAATAATGAATTTTTTGGTGAAGAAGTAAAAAATAAATTAATATACTACCCAACTGTTACTCGGGAAGAGTTTAGAAATCAAGGTAGATTAACTAATTTAATCACAAGTGGAAAATTATTTACTGATATTGGATTGCCACCTATAAATCCAAAAGTCGACAGAGCTATGATTTGCGGTAGTGCATCAATGCTTAAAGACACAGAAGAGATTTTAGATTCATTGGGTCTTGAGGTATCTCCAAGAATCGGACAATTAGGTGATTACGTTATTGAGCATGCTTTTGTTGAAAAATAATATTAACTAATCGTATTTCAAGTTAAAATGATCTATAAATTTGATATAGGGAAATTATGTTTCAGGGAAGTATTGTTGCACTTGTAACTCCAATGAATGCAGACGGCTCTGTAGATATTAAGAGTTTTAATAATTTATTAGACTTTCATGTTCAAAATAAATCTGATGGAGTAGTCGTAGTAGGGACTACAGGAGAAGCACCAACGATTGATTTTGATGAGCACATATCCTTAGTTAATATAGCTGTTAAATTTAGTCGCGGAAGAATACCTGTAATAGCCGGAACTGGGGCAAACTCAACTAAGGAAGCTATATTTCTGACCAAAGAAGCAAAAAATGCTGGGGCTGATGGCAGCCTACTTGTAACTCCATACTATAACAAACCAAATCAAAGAGGTCTTTATGAGCATTATAAGGCTATTAATGATGCGGTTGATTTTCCACAGATTTTATATAATGTTCCTGCAAGAACATCCTGTGATTTAGAAAATGATACTGTTATTCAGCTTAGTCAGCTAAAAAATATTGTTGGTATTAAAGATGCTACTGGAGACTTAGCAAGAATCGAAAAATTAAGAAATAAGGTAGCCGATAATTTTATTTTTATAAGTGGAGATGACTTAACATTTTTAGATTATTTAAAAAGAGGTGGGAAAGCGGTTATTTCAGTAACTGCTAATGTAAGACCTCTCATGATGCATCAAATATGTAACCTAGTAGAAGAAAATAAGATTCAGGATGCTGAAAAACTAAATCTGAAGCTAGAATTATTGCATAAGGCAATGTTTATTGAATCTAATCCAATTCCAGTAAAGTGGATGTTAACAAAAATGGGTATGATTAAGCAATATATGAGGCTTCCTATGGTTGAGCTGGACCCCAATAATGCCAAAATATTAAATGAAGGATTCGAACTATCAGCATGAGAACTATTGTAGTTATTTTATTTATATTAAGTGGATGCTCATATGTTGGTATTGAGGAGCCTGAGATTATCGATAAAATATTACAGCCTGATTATGTCAGTTCATCAAAAGCAAAAAAATTAGAAATACCCCCAGATCTTTCAGACATGGAGGGAGGTTCAGATATATATACTGTGCCAGGAGAAGCAAAGTCTTATAAAGACTTCAAAAATCAACAAGATAATACTCCAAAACAAGCTCAAATTGGAATTCAACCTACTGATATGAAGATAGTTAAATCAGGTGCATTAAGGTGGCTAGTTGTGAAAAAGGATAGAAAAGTTTTATGGCCTCATGTGATAGATTTCTGGGAAGATATGGGATTTGATGTCAGAAAATCAAGTAAAAGAACAGGGGTAATGGAAACTGAATGGATTAAAACAAGTGATTTGAATCAAAATAAGAGTTCAGCGCTTACAAAGTTTGATCAATGGCTTGATAATATGTCCGGCTTTGCTGATAGAAGAAAATTTAGAACGAGGGTAGAAGATGGACAGGAACCAGGAACTACAGAAATTTATTTATCACAACGTTCTGCCGCCTCAGGCACAATGGAACACGAAAGAATTTTAGCTGAAAGAAAAGCTGCTACATCAACCCCACGGGATAATTATGAATTGCCAGAATATATAGATCCAGATGGCCCTAAAAAAGAAAAACTTGATATATCCGAAGAGAGAAAATTAGATGATTTTGAGATTGATTCAGAATTACTTACAAGACTAATGATTAAACTCGGTGCAAGTGATCTTGATGCCAAGAAGATTGTGAAAAATCCTACTACCCAAGTTCATGCTAAATTAATTAATCAAGATAATGAAAGCTTTATTATGCTTAAGGATCCATTTGACCGTTCATGGAGAAGACTTTCTTTGGCATTAGATATTATTGGTTTTTTGACAGAAGATAAAAATAGAAGTGATGGGATCCTATATGTAAGATATAAAAATATAGAGTTACCAGGTGCACCTAAAGCTAAAGATAAAGGAATTTTAGATTCACTTGCATTCTGGCGTGACGATAATGAACAGGAATCAAATAATGAGGAAGAAATACTTGATGTAGACCCTATGGCACCTAAAAATAAAAAAGGTAGATCTGATAAAACTAAAAATAGTGAAGATGCAGAATTTATAAAAAAGAAAAAATTAGAGTCAGTCAAAGAAGAAGCATGGATAGATAAATTTTCTTGGGGGTCTGAGGATGAAAAAGCTCTATCAAAAGATGAGAGCAGATATAGAATTAGGATATTACCATTAGAAAATGGCGCTAAGGTTTATATTGATTATCCAGATGGCACACTGAATAACTCATCAGAAGCTCAAAAAATCCTAAAAATTATTTATGAACATTTAAAGTAGTGCGATTTTGTTCTCTTGGTAGTGGAAGTTCAGGAAACTCATTTATTGTCCAAGATGATGAAACAACGTTACTCATAGATTGTGGTTTTGGACTGAATGAAACTGTTAGTCGATTAGAGCGTTACGGTATAAGCCCAGATCAATTAAATGCAATTCTTCTAACCCATGAACATGAAGATCATATAAAAGGGGCTTTTAGCTTTGCTAATAAATACAAGGTTCCAATATATCTTAGTCATGGAACCTTCAAGATGTGTAAGAAAAAAATTAATAATAACTATGATATTCATTTCAACATTATTAACGGCACACAGTCATTTATGATTAATGGTATTGAGGTAACTCCAATACCGGTCCCACATGATGCACGGGAGCCATTTCAGTTTATGTTTGTATCGAAATTTAAAAGCATAGCAATAATTACTGATCTTGGATTTATTACAAATCATCTAATAAATACCTTAAAAGAAATAAAAGGACTTGTTTTAGAATTTAATCACGATAAAAAAATGTTAATTGACTCAGATTATCCTCAGAGTTTGAAGGATAGAGTTAGTGGTATGTATGGCCACCTTGAAAATATGGAATCAATAAAGCTATTAAAAGCTATAAATTATAATGGAATTAAGTGGATAGCTGCAGCGCATCTAAGCAAAAAAAATAATGATGAGAACCTAGTGAGGGGACTAATTTCTGATGCTACCTCTAAAGAAAAAGAGTTGATAAAAGTGATAGATCAAATAAAAGGAATTGATTGGTTGAACGTTTAAACTTTAAATTTTGGTGAATTGAGGTGAATGAAACCATCATTTAATAACTCAATAATTATTCTTATTAATTCTGGATTTTTTTTACAAAAATTAATACAACATTCTTTATTATCAAAAAATTTTTTAAAAAAATTAAAAAGATTTTTTGTAAGAGGGACATGAACCCCGTTAATAAAGAAAAAGTTATCGAAATATATAGCTCTTGATGCAACATCAAAATAAAGTATCTGTTCTTTTTTATTATTCATTAATTGCTGAAGAGAGTAACGTTTTTTAATAAATGTTATGTCTAAATCAGGCTCAGACATTAATTGCCCAATAAATATCGAGCTGTTTTTATTTCTTAAAGTACTTTTACATTTTTCATTGATATATTTAATTAATTTCTTTGGAATATTTGCTTGAATATTTAATGAATTATCATTTGAGTCATTATATATATCAAAATCTTCTAACTCCATATCCATTAAAAATTCTAGATATCGTTGCTTTATATCTTGATTTGATGGAGAACGAAATCCAACTGAATATGTTATGCAGTCATCGGTATTAGCAATGCCGTGATGCGTCGTGTTTGGAGGAATATAAATAACATCTCCTGGTTTTGCTATAAATTTATAGCGCCTCTTAAATTTTTTATTAACATTAAAATCTGAGTTTGAACTTTTTTGAGTTTGAGGCCCACCTATTAACCAAGTTTTTTCACCCGAGCCTTGAAAAAGAAAAACGTCATAGGAGTCAGAATGGGCCCCTACACTTCCATCAAAATTTGAAAAACTTATCATCACATCGTCATGCCTAAAAAATGGAATAAATTTAATACTATTGAAGAGATCGTATGAAAATTTATGCCAAAGCTGAGATTTGTGAATTAAAAGCGTGTAAGGCTCGTTGCTATTAAGGACTTGCGTATTAAAGGGCCCAAATTGTGTAATATAATTACTCTTATTTTTTGTAATGAATTTAGTGAATAGCTGTTCATCCTTAATCACATTTTTTAAATATTTTGATGTAATAGATTCACTGTAATTCTCTATAACAGACCCTATATGGCAAGGAGTTTTCCCCCAAAATTTTTGGGTAAATTCTTTTTCAGACATATTTCCTAAAAGATTTATTGGAGAAATCATAAGTTTTTAGCTTTATTATATTATCCGATATAAACAAGATAAGTTAGAATTGGCATTATGTATTCAATCATTCGTTTTCTACTATTTTTATTCAACCCAGAGACTGCTCATCATATTGCCATGAAAAGTTTAAAAGTGGCTGATTTTTTTGGATTACTTACTTTATTACCTTCTCCCAAGGCTAGTAAACCAAGAATAGTATTTGGTGTTGAATTTAAGAATCCAGTAGGCCTGGCAGCGGGCTTAGATAAAAACGCAGAGTATATTGATTGCTTAGCTAAACTTGGATTTGGTTTTATTGAGGTTGGTACACTAACCCCAAGACCTCAGCCTGGGAATCCAAAACCAAGATCATTTCGCCTAACAAATGAAAGGGGTATTATTAATCGGTTTGGTTTTAATAATATTGGTATTGATAAAGCTATCCTCAACATCCAGCACTCTAAATATAAAGGAGTTTTAGGTATTAACATAGGTAAAAATTTTGATACACCTATTGAAGAGGCCATTAATGACTACATAATATGTTTTAAAAAAACATATGATTTAGCAACTTATATTGTGATTAATATTTCATCACCAAACACAAAAGATCTTAGAAGGTTGCAGGGTGAAGATTTTTTTGAGAACTTAATTAGTGCAATTAAATCAGAACAAAACACCTTGGCTAAACAATATAAAAAATATGTTCCATTTTTAGTTAAGGTATCTCCAGATGGCAGCAAAAGTGAATTAGATAACATTGTTAGGTTATTGTTAAAATATAATATTGATGGAGTTATAGCTACTAATACAACTTTAGCAAGAGATAGAGTTCCTCAAAGCTATTTTAAGGAAGAGGCAGGAGGACTTTCAGGAGAGCCATTAAGGTTGAGAGCTTTAAAAACGCAGCAGTATCTTTATAAGGGGCTAAAGGGCAAGGTTCCAATAATTGGTGTTGGAGGGATAATGGAGGCTGCTGATGGTAAGGAGAGAATAAATCAAGGGGCAGAATTAATACAAATATACTCAGGACTAATTTTTAAAGGTTATCGTTTAATTCATGAATTATGTGAACGCACTCATTAACAATAACAACATCCCTTTTCTATACTCATATCGAAGATGTCCTTACGCTATGAGGGCAAGGATGGCTCTAATTGATTCTGAAATTAAGTTTAATGCTTTCGAAATTACCTTAAAAAATAAACCTTCTCAAATGTTAGATATTAGCCCAAAAGGAACTGTCCCTGTTTTGATTAATGGAGAAGAAGTTATTGATGAAAGCATCGATATTATGATGTGGGCTTATAAAAAAGGTATTTCATTACAGTATTCAAATTTTGACAATAAATTAATTAATATTGGACTAGATCTGATTCAGAAAAATGATAATGAGTTTAAGGTATATTTAGATCAATATAAATATTCTATAAATCACCCAAATAAAACGAAAGAGGAACTTCAGAATTCTTGTTTATTTTTTTTAGATATTTTAGAGGAGAGGCTTAATAAAAACTATTATCTTTTATCTGATAAAATTTCTTTTGCTGACATAGCAATAATGCCTTTTATCAGACAATTTGCCAATGTAGATATGAATTATTTCTCGTCATTAAAATTTATTAGGGTTAAGATGTGGTTACTTAAGCTTATGAAAAGTGAATTATTTATTAAAGCAATGATTAAACCTTAGTTGAAATTTTTTCTTCTTGTTTGAACTTGAGTATTACTTTGTCATTTTCATCAATATCAATATCAACTTCACCACCATTCACTAATTTCCCAAATAATAGTTCATCAGCAAGGGCTTTTCTAATAGTGTCTTGAATTAATCGAGCCATTGGCCTAGCTCCCATTTGAGGGTCAAAACCAGTTTTTGCTAGATACTGCTTTAAATTATTAGTAAAAGTAGCATCTACTTTTTTATCATGCAGCTGATTTTCTAATTGCATCAAGAATTTATCAACAACTTTCAATATAACTTGAGTTCCCAATGCAGAAAACGATACGATTGCATCTATTCGATTTCTAAATTCAGGGGAGAATATTTTTTTAATTTCTGCTTGTTCGTCACCTGTTTGTTTATTATGAGTAAATCCGAAATTAGCTTTTGAAAGTACTTCAGCACCTGCATTAGTTGTCATAATCATTGTAATATTTCTGAAGTCAGTTTTTCGTCCATTACTATCAGTGAGAGATCCACTATCCATAACTTGCAACAGAATATTAAATATTTCTGGATGGGCTTTTTCAATTTCGTCTAATAATAATACTGCATGAGGAGTTTTATTAACTTTTTCAGTTAACATACCTCCTTGATCGAATCCAACGTAACCTGGGGGTGCCCCAATTAGTTTAGATACAGAATGCCTCTCCATAAACTCACTCATATCTATTCGAATTAGTTCAATTCCTAGTGTATAGGCTAATTGTCTTGCAACTTCAGTTTTACCAACGCCAGTTGGGCCACTGAATAGAAAGCTACCGATAGGCTTATCATCTGAGCCTAGGCCACTACGAGCCATTTTTATGGCACTAGCGAGTGATTCAATAGCTGGGTTTTGTCCAAAGATTACAGCCTTAAGATCTCTTTCTAAGGTTTTAAGTGTATTTCGGTCATCTTTATTTATATTTTGTGCTGGTATTCTTGCAATTTTAGCAATGACATCTTCTATTTCCTTACTTCCAATTATCTTCTTCTTTTTATTTTTTGGGAGTATTCTTTGTGCAGCGCCTGCCTCATCAATAACATCTATTGCTTTATCTGGTAATTGACGGTCACTAATAAATTTTGCAGATAATTCTGCCGCACTTATTAATGCACTTGGTGAGAATTTAACTTTATGATGCTCCTCAAAATGTAGCTTTAAACCTTTAAGTATATTAATAGTTGTTTGAACGTCTGGTTCGTCAACATCAATTTTTTGGAATCTTCTCGCTAATGCATGATCTTTTTCAAAAACAGCCCTATATTCCTGATAAGTGGTAGCCCCAATACATTTAAGGCTTCCTTTTGCTAAAGCTGGTTTAAGAAGATTAGAGGCATCAAGCGTGCCACCACTTGCTGAACCTGCTCCGATGATAGTATGAATTTCGTCAATAAATAAGATTGAATTTTTTTCTTCATTTAATTGATTAAGAACATTTTTTAATCTTTGCTCAAAATCTCCTCTATATTTAGTTCCGGCAATTAGAGCTCCTAAATCAAGTGAGTAAATTGTCTTATCTTGAAGTACTTCAGGTATTCTTTTCTCAACAATTAATTTTGCTAAGCCTTCAGCTATTGCAGTCTTACCGACACCAGCATCTCCAACTAACAAAGGGTTATTTTTTCTTCGCCTACATAATATTTGAACCACCCGTTCAACTTCATTTTCTCGGCCAATTAAAGGGTCAATTTTCCCTTCAGAAACTAATTTATTTAAATTTATAGTGTAGGTTTCTAATTTCTTATCACTTTTGATTTCTTCTTCAACATTATCTTGCCCAGATTTTTTACTTCCAGTATCAGCTGTTTTAGAAATGCCATGAGCTATAAAATTCACAATGTCTAATCTAGCAATTCCTTCTTGATGAAGAAAGTAAACCGCATGAGATTCTTTCTCACCAAATATTGCTACCAAAACATTTGCGCCTGTAACTTCTTTTTTTCCTGAAGATTGAACATGTAACATGGCTCTTTGAATTACTCTTTGAAAGCCAAGTGTGGGTTGAGTATCAACTTCTTCCAATCCAGATACTACAGGGGTATGTTCTTCGATATGACTAGAAATCTCTGCTTTAAGTTTCTCTAGATTAGCCCCACAAGCTTGTAAGACATCCAATGCAGATGGATTATCTAGCATAGCAAGAAGAAGATGTTCGACAGTGATAAGTTCATGCCTCTTCTGCCTCGCATCCATAAATGCCATATGTAAACTAACTTCTAATTCTTGTGCAATCATAAATTAAACTATATCTTTTCTATAATACATTGCAAGGGGTGAGAAGCTTCTTTTGCTAAATTTAATACTTGATTCTTTTTAGTT